>JBEIHL010000306.1:0-5054 GCA_040381375.1 Opitutaceae bacterium | reverse complement strand
CCACCTTTGCTCGAGAGGTCTGCACCCGAGGTTGAGGCTTCGACTGTTGTTGATAAGCCCGTAAACCCAACGCGGAAATTTGCCGGCATCCAGCTGACAGGCGTGCTGAAATCTAACCCTTTCCACTTCCCGGGAAGCGCGTTTGACAAATAGTACCGCCAACCAACTTTCACTTCTAGATCGAGGTCCCCGCGCTTCACTTCACTCCGGCTTCCTCCGTCAAATCCGTAGCTCAAGTAGACGTCCGTATTTGGAAACCGTTTGGTCGAATACCGCGCGTACAAGCCAGCTGAATACTCAACCGAAACTTTCCCCGTGGCCGCGTCTTCGGGAGAGAGCTGCGCGCCGCCGGTCGCTGAGATGAGGAGGTTCGGCGATTTGAGGAGCTTAAGACTGCCGCTTGCCTGACCGCGGAACCAGCTGCTCGTCGAATCATATCCGATGCCTTCGCCGATTCCCCCTTCGCGCAAACGCACGAGGATGTCCTCAAGCGAGAGCTTGGGATCTACTTTTACGAACTCAGCTTCTGTTGGCGGCCTTGCAGAGACGGACACGCTTGGCATTTGCACGGGATCCGAAGCATTCGCGGCAACAACCACGCGACGATACGAATTGGCGCTCAAGTTTGTGGCCCTTGAGTGCTGGGGCGGTGGGGTGGCGTGTTCAGCTTCAAGAATTGGCATAAGTGAGCCCTTCACGCTAAAGATTGAAGGCTGGAGACACGCCAGACGGTTGCTGCGGCGCGAAGACACGGCAACGCAGAAGGTCTAAGTTTGAGGAGGCTAACTTCACGACTAAACCGGGAGTTGCGGGGGAAGCCTTCGTGAAGAATTCCGCAGAGACGTAGTCGTCTAGCGTGAGAGATTTCGCGATCGTCACTTCGGCGTCGGCTCCCATGACCTCTTGTTCGGCGACGAGGCGCTCCGCGAGCGCCTGGATCACGGCGGCGACTGTCGACCGTCTGAGCCGTTCGCGGGGGCGCGCCTCGATCTGCTCCAGTGGGGCGTCATAGGGGAATTTGGCGGCAATCCACTTAGCCTTACGAGTGACCTTGCCTGGGCTTTGTGCTGCGCCGAGCATCGTCGCGCAGTGATTTTGTCTGCTGCAGCATCTCCTTTCCCCAGATGGCAGCAATCTCCCCCGGAACGTCAGCATAGCGGGAGGCGGCACGCCAACCGCCGATTGTCGCTGCCTCGACTTCCTCATAGATCGACTTGGCCATCCGAGCGCCGATGCCGCCAATTTCCGCGAGTTTGATCAACTGATCGAAGCGGGCAGGAATTTCGGCACTGCCCAGCCACGTGAGTGCGATCAACATCGTGGCGACATTCGGATTGAGGTCGTAGGCCGGTGAGAGGGTCCAAGTCCGGTCGGCCTCGTTGTAGAGAAAGGCGTGGTTGCGGCCGTGGTCGTCACGATTGGTGGTGAGCCGATTGAACACCGCGCGCCGAAAGCACTCGCGCGCCTCTTCCGCACCGCCCAAAGCCCGGGCCGAACGGATGAAGTCCTCGTAGTCGATCTGCCCATCCGAGGCGCGCCGGTGCAGGAAGCCGCTGAGGGTGTGTACGTGCCGCCGTCCCCATGTGGCATCTGGTCGGAGATGCCGGTCGAAGCGGGCGCTGGCGAAGTGGCGGCGTTCGCCGTCGTGGACGAGGCAGGCGTGGGGGACCCGGATGCCGGCGTTCTTCGCCATGAGCCAGAAGGCGAATTCGACGGCACCGCCTGCCTCGTCGTCCAGCGCTGACAGCTTCACGACGCATGGAACGTGCCCAGGAGGGGTGATGCCACCGATGAGGATGTTTTCCAGTCTTTGGAAGTCGCCGGCCAAGGTGCCCATCGGGCCACCGAGGAAGCGCAGGCGAAGTAGGTTGGGCTCGGCCATCGCTTATCCTCCGGTGGTCTTTCGACGCGGTGCGCGCTGGCGGACGGGCGCGGGAGCTGCGGCGAGGAACTCGTCGATGTTCTTCGGGGCGGGAGCTGGCGGCTTGAGCGCGGTGAGAAACCGGTCCGCGAGGCCCAAGGTTACGAGCAACTTGGCCAGCCCAACAAAGCCGATGCGTCCGGTGTTCTCGAACCGGCGGACCGTGGCGATCCCAAGGCCACTCCGTTTGGCCAGGTCATCTTGGCGCCATGACAATGCCATGCGATGGGCGCGGATTAGCTCGCGTGCCTCTTGGACAATCTCGCTCTCTGATTTAAGCGACAACATATGATCACTTGTAGTTCAGATTACGAGGTAAGCAATCAGTAGTGATTTCTAATTGTGAGTCTGATCGGCGAATTTCAGGGGCTGAACCAACCACGAGAGCATGTCGCCGAGCGGCGCCGATGTCGCAGATGTACGACGATATACGCGGATGTCTGAGAACCGGGGCTCGAATTCCCGTGGGGACGCCATCTTCATGAGGCCTCTAGCTCTAACGAGTTACGGGCCTCTGTGCTTTCGGCTCAGCCCTAAGTGACAATGAGGGCGACAATAAGGTTAAGGAAATCTGCCGACGTTTAGTCTCTGCGGCGACGCCGACCGTCGTGTTGTCTGTGTACCCCGATCCGAACCGGGGCATCCGACGGCTGTGCCGTTTGGCTGGTGCCCGCAGCCTCCCGGTTCTGCGCCCGCTCCTGATACACCCTGATTAGGTCTCCCATGGTTCCGTGGCCAGACGTGACCGCCGCTCCGCTACGGCGCAGTCCTTCGATTTTTGACCCTTCATCCGCGAGGCGGAGTTTCGCGACGGAGAAAACATCGGTGTCCAACTTGCGCCAAATTTGCTTGCCGCCGACTGTCCACCGGCCGAAATACCGCCCACTGCTCGCATTCTGGAGCAGGTTTTGGACGGAAGTTCTTTCCCAAGTCGCCTTGCTCATGGATTCTCAGTTTTGCGTCGCTTAGGAGCTACACTGTAGAAGATCACTGTAGAAGGCGATGAGGCATGAAAACGGAAGTTTAGATGATCAGATTCAAGCCAGAGTAGCTCAGTGGTAGAGCAGAGGACTCATAAGCCTTTGGTCGCCGGTTCAATCCCGGCCTCTGGCACCATCTTCAGTTTACGGGCGCAGGTTGCGGGTGACCGGTTCGCCCAGGTCGCGAGGGCATCCTGTTCGCGGGAATCGGAAAATCGGACCACTCCAACTCGTCGTCGCTCGATGGGCGCTGGGTCAAACCGCGAGGTCGCTCAATATCGCCCGCAGCTCCCTTTCGGGATCTTCGTGATGCTGCTCGACCGCGAGGCGCAGGGCATCTTCGATTAGGGGCCGGGCCTCCGCTTTCCGTCCGAGCTGCAGCAGCAGTTTCGCGAGGAGTATCCGGGCCATCATCCAGTCCGACTTCTTCGCCACGCAGGCTTCGAAGTGCGGCACCGCTTCCGGGCCCCGGCCTTCCGCCACCAACGCCTGGGCCAGGCTGAAGCGAAACATCTCGTTCGCCGGCTGGCGCTCGACCAGTGCCTGAAAGTGTTCGACCCGGGACGGCACGCGTCAGACCGAGTCGATGAACACGGATACCGCGCTCGCGTTGTCCGGACCGCCGCGCCTGACCGCGATATTGATGATGTCCTTGATCGCCGACCTGGGGTCGGGGAATTTCATCAGGAGCGTCCCGAGCTCCGAGTCCGGGAGCATGCGGGTCACGCCATCACTGCAGAAAATGTAGCGGTCGCCCGCCTTGAGGGGCCGGGTGATCAGGTCGACCTCGGGGGGCGTCGGTTGGCCGATGCAGCGGGTCAACGCGTTGCGGTTGACCTCATGATAGTGGATCACTTCGCCCCGGGCCCGGCGCAGGCGGGCTTCGTTCTCGACGGAATGATCCTCGGTCAGCCGGGCAAAGACTCCGGAACGCGAACCGTAACAGCGGGAATCGCCGACATGGGCGATGATCAGCGTGTTGTCCCGGAGGCATCCCAGGGTAAGCGTGGTGCCGATGCCCATCGAGGGACTGATTTCCTGGCCGAGCTCGAGCACCTTGCGGTTCGCCAATTGAACCGCCGCCCTCAAATCCAGGTGTCCATCGGCCAGGTCAGACCGGGCGGCTGCTGAAACGGTTTCGACGGCCAACTGGGCCGCTTCGCCCCCACCGGGGAGCCCGCCCACGCCGTCGGCGACGCCGAAAAGCATCGCGGCCTCATCGATCAGAAGTCGGTCTTCGTTTTCTCGGCGTACTTGACCGATATCGGTTAGCGCGGCAGCGCGGATCGAAAGCATGGGAATGGGCTGGAGGTTACGGACGCACCGGCTCAGGCGAAAGGACGAAATTTTTCCGTCCGCGTTTCCCGGGTCAAAGTCGTGTAGTTGGACTGCGGCAGGCAGTCGATGAAAAGGCGACCGTAGGTCTTCGCCAGCACCCGGGCATCGAGCAAAGTGATCAGGCCGCGATCCTGGGCGGTCCGGATCAGCCGGCCGATGCCTTGGCGAAACTTGATCAGCGCATCGGGCAGCGTGAGCTCGTTGAAGGGGTTGCCGCCCCGGTCCCGGATGTGGTCGCAACGAGCTTCGGTAATCGGGTGCGTGGGCGGGTCGAACGGGAGCCGCGTGATAATCACCTGTTCCAGCGCGTCGCCCGGCACGTCGACGCCCGTCCAAAAACTGTCGGTGCCGAAAAGGATCAGGTTGCCGCGCTCGCGCATCTCGCGGGTGAGTTCGGTGCGTGAAAGCTCCGCCCCCTGCATCAGGAACGGTCGCTTGGCCGCAGCAAACACCGGCTCAAGCGTGGCCGCCACCGCGCGCATGTCCGTGTAGCTGGTGAACAACACCAAAGAGCCGCCGCGGACTCGGGTCGTGCAGAAGCCGATGTAGTCAGCGAGCACGTCCAGCGCGAGTTTGGCATCCTGCGCGGCCGGCAGCGGTACGTCGCTCGCGATGTACACCCGCATGTTGCGCGCGAAGTCGAAGGGCGACTGCACCATCACCGCGCGCGCTTCCTCGGCGCCCAATCGCTCGGCGAGCGGCGCGATCTGTCCGCCCATCGCCAGCGTGGCGCTCGTGCAAACCACGCTCGTCCCGCACCCAAACAGGTGGCGTCGCAGGGCCGGGGCAATGTCGATCGGCGCGCTGCGCAGCGT
>JBEIHL010000305.1:0-5092 GCA_040381375.1 Opitutaceae bacterium | reverse complement strand
CCGCCGCCCCGCAGGGTGGCGACCTGGGCGCGCAGTTCGGCATTCTCGCGCTGCAAGCGTTCCAGCGTCTCCCGGATTTCGAGGCGCGCCGACTGATCCTCGAGCGCGCGCACCGGCAGCGTGCGGGCAAACTCCCGTTTGGCGGCGTCGACCATGCCGCGCACGTTGGCCGCCTCCTTGGAATTCGGCAGCAGCACCAGGTAACGGCGAAAATGGTGATACGCCTCGACCGGATCCTTGGTGTGGAGCAGGTAGATGTGCCCGGCCTCGAGATGTGACTCCGGGGCGCCGCGTTCACCGCGCCGGTCGATCACTTTCAGGAACGCGGTGAGCGCCTCGGGATTGCGCCCCTGCTTCATCAGTTGCTTGCCCTGAACGTAGAAAGGCTCGTCGGTCTCCGCCGGCAACGGTTCGCGTCCGCGATCACCACAGCCGGTCGCACCGAGCAGCCCGAGCAGCGCGGCGATGACGAAAAAGGTACGGCGGACACCCCTCACGGCGGAAAAGGAATTGAATGGACAAACGATCGGGCTAAATTCCGCACCTCCGACCCACGACTCAAACTCTAAATGTCGCTGCCACCGAAAACCGTCCTCTCGCGTGCGCGGTCGTGCATTCGCATCGAGGAGACGGCCCTGCGGGCGACGGCCAAGGCGCTGGGCCGGGAGTTCGTGGCCACGGCCCGCGCCGTGTATGCGGCCAGCGGGGCTGGCCGGAAACTGATCTTCACCGGCGTGGGCAAGAACGCGCCCATCGCGCAAAAGATTGCGGCCACGTTCAACAGCACCGGCGTCTCCTCCTGCTTCCTCGACGCCACGCAAGCGCTCCACGGCGACCTCGGGCTGGTCGATGAAGGCGATCTCGCGTTGCTCCTCAGCAACAGCGGGCAATCCGAGGAAATTCTCCGGCTCGTGCCGATGCTGCGGCGGTTCGGGGTCCGGATCGTCGCGTTTACGAGCAACCCCACGTCGGATCTCGCGCGCAACGCCGACCTCAAGCTCTTCTACCAGGTGCCGCGGGAGGCGTGCCCGTTGAAACTCGCGCCGACCGCCAGCACGACAGCCGCCCTCGCGCTCGGGGATGCGCTCGCGATGGTGTTGTTGGAGTCCCGCGGTCTGACCCGCGACGATTTCGCGCGGTATCATCCCGCCGGCAACCTCGGCCGCGTGCTGCTGTTACGGGTCAAGGACATCATGCGCACGGGTGACCGGCTGCCGGTTGCCGCCGACACGGTCACGACGCAGGAGGCTATCCTGGCCATGACGAAGGCGAAGAGCGGCAGCATCGTGCTCGTGACGAAGCGGAGCGGCACCTTGACCGGCATTCTCACCGACGGTGATTTCCGGCGCAGCGCGCTGACCGGGCCCGATTTCCTGCTCCAGCCCGTGGCGAAGTTCATGTCGCGTCGGCCGAAAGTCATCTCCGAAAACGCGCTGGGCGTTGATGCGCTCCGGCTGTTCGAGGCCCACCAGATCGACGATCTCATCGTCGTGGACGCCCGGCACCGGCCGGTCGGACTCGTCGACAGCCAGGACCTGCCCCGGTTCAAAATCATGTGAAGCCCGCCATCCGTATCGGCATTGTCGGCCTGGGCGGTTTCGCCGCCTCGCACCATCAGGTGATCGCGCGCCTGGAGGAGCGCGGGCATGCCCGGTTGGTCTGCACCTGCGATCCGGACCCGGACCGTTACGGCGGGGAGCAGGCGAACCTGCGTTTCGTGTCGCGCGGAGTGCAGGTCTTCCGCGACTACCGGGCGATGCTCGACGCGTGCCACCGGCAGCTCGACCTCGTGGTGATCCCGACGCCGATCCAGTTGCACGCGGACATGCACGCCGCGGCCACGGCGCACGGCCTTCCGACTTACCTCGAGAAGCCGCCCACGCTGGATTACGCGGAGTTGGAGCGGATGATCCAGGCGGACGCGCGGGCGCATCACGCCTCCCACGTTGGCTTCAATTTCATCATCGAGAAACGCCGGCTGGCGCTGAAGGAACGGTTGCTGGCGGGTGAATTCGGCGCGGTGCGCGGCGCCACGCTCGCCGCGCTCTGGCCGCGCCCGGCAAGCTACTTCGCGCGCAACGATTGGGCCGGACGACTCTTTGTCGGCGAGCACCCGGTGCTCGACTCGTGCTTCGGCAACGCCATGGCGCATTTTGTCCACAACGTGCTGTTCTGGATGGGCGGACCGGAACTGTTCAGTTGGGCGCAGATCGCCGCGGTGCGGGCGGAACTCTACCGGGCGCACGCGATCGAGGGTGCGGACGCGTTTTTTGTCGAAGCCGACACCTCGAGCGGCGTGACCCTGCGCTTCGCGGTTTCGCATGCCTGCGCGGGACCGAGCTCGCACTGTGAGATCGTGCTCTGCGACCAGGCGGCGCTGCGGTACACCGTCGGCGGCAGTCTCGAGATTCGGTGGAACGACGGCCGGATTGAAAAATCGCTGCTCGAGCCGTTTGACGCGCTGCAGGAAAACCACCTGGAATGTTTCCGTTATCTGCGCGGGGAGAGCCCGCGGCCCGCGACTACGCTCGCCGACTGCCGGCCGTTCGTCGCCCTGAACGACCTCGCCTATGTTTCGAGTGGTCGCATCGCGTCGATCCCATCGAGTCAGGTCAGCGGCATCCGGGACGAAAAGGAGCAGAAGGATTACCTGCACGTGGCCAGCATGCAGACCATGCACGAGAATTTCCTGAACCGCGGCATCTGGCCCGGCGCCTCGGGGTGGGACCGGGAGCCAGGCGAGGTCGTCACCTTGTCCGACCTGCCGCGTTTTCACGGGATTATCCGCGCCATCGCGGGCGGTCAGCCGGATACCTGAGTCCGGCAGGGAGCAGGATGCTCCCGACACTCTGGTCCGGTAAACCAGGATGCAACCGACGCGCTCCGCCGCTTTACTCGCGCGGAAAATTTCCCAAGGTTTGCCCGTCATGCCGACTCCCGCCTTCACCTACCAGGACCCGCTGCCGCTCGGTGCCGATGAAACGCAATACCGCCTCCTTTCCCAGGAAGGCGTGAGCATGACGACCTTCGAGGGCCGCGAGATCCTGAAGGTGGCCCCGGAGGCGCTGGCATACGTGGCGCGGGAGGCGTTTCATGACACGTCGTTCCTGCTGCGTCCGGCGCACCTCCAGCAGGTGGCGGCCATCCTCGACGACCCGGAGGCCTCGGCCAACGACCGCTACGTCGCCCTCACGCTGCTGAAGAACGCCGAGATCGCGGCGCAGGGCATTCTGCCGATGTGCCAGGACACCGGCACCGCGGCGGTATTCGCCAAGAAAGGACAACAGGTCTGGACCGGTGCGAACGACGCGGAGTGGATTTCGCGCGGCGTGTACGAGTGTTTCACGAAGGAAAACCTGCGCTACTCCCAGACTGCGCCGCTCGACATGTGGAACGAGGTCAACACGGGCACCAACCTGCCCGCGCAGATCGACATCATGGCAACCGAGGGCGCGAAGTACGAACTGCTGTTCGTCGCGAAGGGCGGCGGTTCAGCCAACAAGATGTTCCTCTTCCAGGAGACGAAGGCGCTGCTCAACCCGAAGAGCTTCGAGAAGTTTGTCGCCGACAAACTGCCGCTGCTCGGCACCGCCGCCTGCCCGCCCTATCACCTCGTCTTCGTCGTCGGGGGCACCAGCGCCGAGGCGTGCATGAAAACGCTGAAGCTCGCCTCGGCCAGGTACCTCGACGCGCTGCCCACCACCGGCAACGCCCACGGCCGCGCCTTCCGCGACCTCGCGATGGAGGAGAAGGTGCTGCAGATCGCACGCTCCACCGGGATCGGCGCACAGTTCGGCGGAAAATACTTCGCGCTCGACGTGCGCGTCATCCGCCTGCCCCGCCACGGCGCCAGTTGCCCCGTCGCGATGGGCGTGTCGTGCAGCGCGGACCGGAATATCAAGGCGAAGATCACAAAGGACGGCATCTTCCTCGAACAGATGGAGCGCAATCCGGGCCGCTTCATTCCAGCGGCGAGCCGCACCCTGAAGGAAGACAACATCGTGCGGCTAGATCTCAACCGGCCGATGCCGGACATTCTCGCCGAACTCGCGAAGTATCCGGTGACCACGCGCGTGTCGCTCAGCGGCCCGCTCATCGTCGCGCGTGACATGGCGCACGCCAAACTGAAGGAGCGCCTCGATGCGGGCCAGGGCTTGCCACAGTATTTCAAGGATCACCCGGTGTACTACGCCGGTCCGGCCAAGACGCCGACCGGCTATGCCTCGGGCTCGTTCGGCCCCACCACCGCCGGACGCATGGACAGCTACGTCGACCTCTTCCAGGCTCAAGGCGCCTCCATGGTCATGCTGGCGAAGGGCAACCGCAGTGCCCAGGTCACCCAAGCATGCAAGAAGCACGGCGGGTTTTACCTCGGCAGCATCGGCGGTCCCGCGGCGATCCTCGCCAAGGAAAACATCAAGAAAGTCGAAGTGCTCGAGTACCCCGAACTCGGCATGGAGGCGGTGTGGAAAATCGAAGTGCAGGACTTTCCCGCGTTCATCCTCGTGGATGACAAGGGCAATGACTTTTTCGCCAACGGCTGCGGGGCGTGCCTGCCGGCGAAGAATTGATCCCGCGGTAACGCGGAGGCCTCCCGCCTTCACTCCCCCATCACGGTCACGATCACGTGCCGCGAATGCGCGGCGCGGCGGTGTTCCCAGAGAAAGATTCCCTGCCACGTGCCGAGGAGCATGCGCCCGTCGGCGAACGGCACCGATTCACTGGTGCGCGTCAGCGCCATCTTGATGTGGCTGGGCATGTCGTCCGGCCCCTCGAGGGTGTGCTCGAAGTGGGGATCGTCCGCGGGGACGAGCCGGTCAAGCCAGGCCTCGAGGTCGCGCCGCGCGGAGGGATCGGCATTTTCCATGATCACGAGCGAGCAGCTCGTGTGCTGGCAGAACACCGTCACCACTCCGCGCCGAAGCCCGCTGCGTCCGAGCTCACGCGCGACCGCGGCGGTGATTTCATAGGTGCCGTAACCGCAGGTGGCGACAGGGAGAGTGGCTTGGTGAACGGCCATGCGCGGATGTTCGTGCAACCTGGTCGGCGCTGGCGACGGAATTTGGGTGGAGCAGCCTGACCCCAGGCTGCT
>JBEIHL010000304.1:0-5111 GCA_040381375.1 Opitutaceae bacterium | reverse complement strand
GGTCGTGGGCACGCATCAGCGGCACGGTTTCAGCCGACTGGGTGAAGGCTCGGTCTCGCGCGGCGTCCTGCGGCACGCGCCGATGAGCGTGGCGTGTGTGCCAGCGCCGATGGGGCAGCGGATGGCGGTCCCGGCCGTGCGCGCGTGCCCGCGGGTGCTGGTGGCGGTCGACCTCAACGAGTCCCACGGCTTTGCGACGCCCTACGGCTACGGGATCTGCAGTCCGGGCGGCACCGTGCGCCTCGTCCATATCGCCGGTCCGTTCCCGCCGCACCGCTCGACTGCCGGCGGTTTCGATTGGGGCTTTCCCAGTCCGGAGGAGCATCGTGATCACCTCGTCCGGTTGAGGGAACGACTCCAGGCGCTCGCACCCGGCGAAGGGGACGCGCGCGGGATCAGGACGGAAGGCGAAGTCATCGAGGATCGGGAAGTCGCCCACGCCATCTGCGCGGCGGCGGAGCGATTCAACGCGGATGTCATCTGTATTGGCAGCCACACGCGCCCGGGCTTTGGCGCCAAGGTGCTCGGTTCCGTCGCGCTCGGCGTGCTGCAGCGCAGCCGCCGGCCGGTCCTCGTGGTCTGGCCGCCCTCGGAATGATGCGCCCCACGGACCGCCAACGAAGGGACGGGGTGAATTTGAATCGCGAGACCCACGCCGCCACCGCTGGCCGAACTCGATGAAATCGCTGGAAAAAATACTTGTCGCCACCGACTTCGGCCCGTCGGCCGGTGACGTCCTGCGCACGGCGCAGGTTCTGGCCACGACCTGGGGGTCGAAGGTCATTCTCATCCATGTGATGCCGAACCTGCCCGGATCGCTGGTGGGACTGCGTCCCCTCAGGCTCGCGATCCGGGAACGGCTCTGGGTGATGCAGAACGAACTCGTCAAGGCGGGGGTGAGCGTCGTCGCGTCGGAGGTGGCGGAAGGCGTGGCCTTCGATCAGATCCTGCGCGTCGCGGATCGGCTCGACGTGAATGTGATTGTCGTGGGGTCGGGCGGCCAGGCGGAGTCGGGGGCGGGCCATCTGGGCGTGACGACGGAGCGGCTCGTGCGCAAGGCGAGCCAGCCGGTTTGGGTGGTGAAGGCAGGCGCGGCGCCCGTCTTCCAGCGGATCCTGTGCGCCGTGGATTTCTCCGATCCGGCGCGGCGGGCTTTGGACAATGCCATTCATCTGGCGCGTTCGTTTCGCGCCGAGCTGCGGGTGCTGCACGTGAGCGAGTCCTGGCCCGAGCTCTACGCGGCCCACGCCACCGTCGCCGTCGAAGCGCAGGCGGGATATCAAAGCGACGAGCGGCAGGAATTCGACGCCTTCCTCCGCCCCTTCGATTTCAGCGACGTCACGTGGACCAACGTGGTGCGCCAGGGAGTGGCTCATCGCGAGATTCTGCGCTGCGCGGGCGAGTGGAAGGCCGACCTGCTGGTCATGGGTTCGGTGGGCCGGACCGGACTCTCGCGGATCCTGCTGGGAAGCGTGGCGGGGAGAGTCCTGCGCGCAATGCCCTGCTCGGTGATCACGGTGAAAACCGAGAGCGCGTTGCCGAGTGGAGAAATCATCCGATGAAGCGGTCCACTTCCCCGACCCACTGGCATCAATTGCAGGCGGCCGAAGTCGTGCGGCTGCTCGACGTGGATTTGCAGACCGGCCTGACCGGCGCCGAGGTCGAACGCCGGCAGCAGAAGTTCGGCCTGAACCGGATTACGGCCCGGCGCGGCACGCCGGCGTGGGTGAAATTCCTCCAGCAGTTCAATCAGCCGCTCGTCTACATCCTGCTCGTGGCGGTCGGCGTCACCGCGGTGCTGGGTGAGTGGGTGGACTCCTTCGTCATCTTCGGCGTGGTGTTGATCAACGCCATCGTCGGCTACCTGCAGGAGGCGAAAGCGGAGAAAGCCATCTCGGCGCTGGCCGGTATGGTGGCGACCGAGGCCACGGTGCGCCGGGACGGCCGGACGCAGCGCATCCACTCCGAACAGCTCGTGCCCGGCGACGTCGTGCTGCTCCAGTCCGGCGACCGCGTGCCGGCCGACCTGCGCTTGTTCCACGTGAAGAGCCTGCAGGTGGACGAGTCGGCGCTCACCGGCGAGTCCGTCCCCGTTCAAAAACATCCGGACCCGCTCGCGCTCGACACCGTTCTCGCGGATCGGAGAAATCTCGCCTACACGGGCACGTTGGTGACGGCGGGGCAGAGCGAAGGCGTCGTCTGGGCCACGGGTGACCTGACCGAGACCGGCCATATCGCGAGCCTGATCGCGGAAGCCGTGGATCTCTCGACCCCCTTGACCAAGAAGATCGCTTACCTGAGCAAGGTACTGCTGTGGGTGATATTGGGCTTGGCGGGAGCCACGTTCGCGATCGGCATCGCGCGCGGGGAGAACGCGATCGAGATGTTCATGGCGGCGGTCGCGCTCGCGGTGGGCGCGATCCCCGAAGGCTTGCCGGCCGCCGTGACGATCGTGCTGGCCATCGGGGTTTCGCGGATGGCCCGCCGCCGCGCCATCATCCGCAAGCTGCCCGCGGTGGAGACCCTCGGCAGCACCACGGTGATTTGTTCGGACAAGACCGGCACGCTGACCGAAAACCAGATGACGGTGGGCGAGATTTATGCCGGCGGAAAATTCTACGCTGTGACGGGTGCCGGCTACGAACCGCAAGGCGAAATCCGGCTCGATGGTTCACCGGTCCGGCTTTCGGAGCAGCCTGCGCTCGCCGAATGTCTCCGCGCCGGAGTGCTGTGCAACGATTCGCAAATTGTGCGGAAGAACGGCCGGCTCACGGTGCAGGGCGATCCGACCGAGGCGGCTTTGCTGGTCGCAGGTGAGAAGGCCGGATTGCGTCACGCCGAGACGCAGCACGAGGCGCCGCGGCTGGACGTGATTCCCTTCGAGTCCGAGCACATGTTCCGCGCCACGCTTCATGCCGCTCGCGAGGGCCGGGTCATCTACAAGGTGGGCGCGGTGGAGCGACTGCTCGACCGCTGCGCGGATGCCTTGGACGAACGCGGCCAGCCCGTCCCGCTCGACCCACCGGGCGTGCATGGGGCCGTCGAGCAGATGGCCGCGCGCGGCCTGCGCGTGCTCGCCTTGGTGCGGCGCCCGGTGGCCGCCACCCACGCCAAACTCGAGCACGGACACGTGGCCGAAGGGCTGACGTTTCTCGGCTTGCAGGGGATGATCGATCCGCCCCGCCCCGAAGCCATCGCAGCCGTTCGCCAGTGCCAGGAGGCCGGCATCGCCGTCAAGATGATCACCGGCGATCATCTGATCACCGCCCGCGCCATTGCCGGGCACATCGGGCTGAAGGGACGCGCGGAGGAGGGAAGGCTCGTCGCGCTTTCCGGCCGCGATTTGGAAAAGATTTCCGATCCGGACCTCCCCGAAGTCGCGGAACGCACCGCCGTGTTTGCCCGCGTCGCGCCCGAGCAGAAACTGCGGCTGGTCCGCGCGCTCCAGTCGCGCGGTCATGTGGTGGCGATGACCGGCGATGGGGTGAACGATGCCCCGGCGCTCAAGCAGGCCGACATCGGCGTGGCCATGGGCATAACCGGGACCGATGTGGCCAAGGGTGCGGCGGCGATGGTGCTCACCGACGACAACTTCGCCTCCATCGAGGCCGCGGTCGAGGAAGGCCGCGGGGTGTTCGACAACCTCACGAAATTCATCGTGTGGACGCTGCCGACCAACGCGGGCGAAGCGATGATCCTGCTCACCGCGATTGTCTTCGGCACGACGCTGCCGGTGCTCCCCGTGCAATTGCTTTGGGTGAACATGATGACGGCCACTCTGCTCGGCCTCATGCTCGTCTTTGAGCCGAAGGAATCCGGCCTCATGCAGCGCCCCCCGCGCGATCCGCGTCGGCCTCTCCTCACCTTCGCCCTCGCGATGCGCACCGGCATGGTGTCGCTCGTCATGCTGGCCGGCGCGTTCTGGCTGTTTTTCCACGAGATGAACCTCGCCGGAGAAACCACCGCCGCGGCGCGGACCGCAGTGATCAACGTCATCGTCGTGGTTGAGATCGCCTATCTCTTCAACTGCCGTTCGCTGACCCACTCGGCGTTCTCCACGGGACTGTTCTCGAACCGCTGGGCCGTGTTTGGCTCGCTGGCAATGCTGGGGGCTCAACTGCTGCTCACGTACCTCCCGGTGATGAACCAGCTCTTCCACACCGCGCCGATCGGAGCCGAGTCGTGGCTGCGCATCGCCGGCGTCGCCGCCGTGGCCTTCGCCGTGGTGGAGTTCGAAAAGTGGCTTCGGTTCGGCCGCGGCCGCGGCAGTCACGCGTTGCCGGAGTGACAGGCCTTCGAACGACATCCCGCCGCTCCTCCGGTTCACATCCCTTGGGTCGACCTGTTCCCCGCATGAATGCCACTCTCGCCGACCGTCGACCTCATGGTGCCACTTGGATTGCGCTCTACGTCGCGCTCGTGGCGTTTCCGCTGGTCATTCTCCTGCTCGGAGAAGCGCCGCGAGGGGGAGGATTCTGGTGGGACTTTGCGATGGCCGTGGGCTTCGGCGGCCTCGCGATCATGGGATTGCAGTCGATTCTCACCGCTCGCTTTCGTCGCGCGACCGCGCCGTTCGGCATGGACATCATCTACTGCTTTCACCGGTGGATCGCGGTGGGCGGATTCCTCCTGATCGTGGCGCACTATATCATCCTCCGCGTGGGTTATGCGGGAGCGATCGGGCCGCTGAATCCGTGGGCTGCACCCTGGCAGATGACGGCGGGTCGAATCGCTTTGTTGCTCTTCGCCGCGTTGATCGTGAGCTCACTCTGGCGAAAGGCACTCCGCCTCGACTACGATGGCTGGCGCATATGGCACGCGATCATGGCCGTCGCGGCGGTGGGGCTCTCGGTCGCTCATATCCTGGGCGTCGGCCACTATACGCAGGCGCCATGGAAAGGAGCGCTCTGGGGGGCGTACGCCGCGCTGTGGGTGCTCGTGGTCGGTTACGTGCGTTTGGCGCGACCCTGGTCGTTGCTGCGCCGGCCTTATCGCGTCACCGAGGTGCGCAAAGAGCGGGGCCGCACGTGGACGCTGTCCTTGCGCCCCGAGGGTCACGACGGCATCGGGTTTCAACCGGGTCAATTTGCCTGGCTCTCGCTGCGGGCGAG
>JBEIHL010000303.1:0-5121 GCA_040381375.1 Opitutaceae bacterium | reverse complement strand
GCACGCGAAGGCATCAGAGAGAATTAGCCGCTCTGGGTAAGTGTCCATCAGTGACAATCAGTGGTTCAACGATGCTCTTCATGCTCATTTCCAGTAAGCGCGGAGGAGTTCGACGGTCCGGTCGCGGAGCACGCCACCGCCCTCGGCGCCGACCGGATTGCTGGCGGGCAGCGAGCCGTAGCCGCCACCGAGGGTCGACCGCGGGCTCGGCACGTAGGTGCCCGCGCCGGCGAGCTGGACGAGAAACGTCTGCGGCGCCGGGCTGCGCGCCTTGATCTGGATGCCGTAGTCGAGGTAGTACTCGAAAGGGTTCGTCGCGACGGCGACGTCGCCGATCCGCACCACGTGGATCTCGATCGTCTGCGACTGCGGCCCGTTCTTCTGCGCGTCGAAGCGTTCCAGCACGCGTTCGTTCCAACGCATGCGGCCGTAGGCGCCGGTGACGGCGACGTACCAACGGCCGGTGCGCGTGGCGGGCGGTTGGGCGTCGATTTTCGCCTTCTCCGTCTCGTACCGGCCGCGCCACAACCCGGCCTCCTTGCGAGCGTCAGCGATGTCGGCCTCGGTGAGCTTGTTCATCGGCAGCGCGAGGGTCTCGACGCGATGCCGCAGCTTCGGGCTGCGCTCGACCGTGCCCTTGATCACCGGCAGCACCTCATCGGCGGCGTTCGCGATGCGGTGGGCGATCTCCGCGCGAACGGAGCGTTTCTTCAGGTCGAGCATCCGCTTCGAGGCCCGGTGGTCGTAGCTGCTGTTGCGCACAAAATGAGGCGCGATGTCGCCCGCGGTGCTGCACTGCGCGGCGACGAAGAGTTTCGCGCCGTGCCGGCGTCGCAGTTCCAACCGCGTGTCGTGCCAGAAATCGGCCGTGAGCGAGAAGAGACTTTCGTCGGCCTGCGCCGGGCACGCGACATTGACCACCAGCCCCGTGAGCGCGCCCTCCGGATCATAGGTGGCCAGGAAACTCACGTCGTGATCCTCAAAGCCTTCGATGTGGCTGAAGTCGGCGCGCGCGACATCCCCGTACATCGTGCTCTTGCCGCTGCGATCGACCGAGCGGCGGTTTCGCCCGACCACCGCCTGGCTCATGCCGTACGCGATGCCGCCCGGCTTCCGTTCGGCCCAGGCCCGCGTGACAGCCTGAGCGATCAGGTCCGAGGTGAAGGCGACCAGCGCGGCCGTCTCCATGGTGCGCAGTTCGAGTCCCGGCACGATCCGGCCGCCGTCGTAGAGCGGCGCGGTGTGCGAGTGCGTGGCGTGCAGGATGACCTTGCGCGGATCGAGCCCGACCGCGCCTCGCAGTTTTCCCCTCACCGCGTCACGCAGCGCGTCCGGGATGCTCACGACGTCGCAGCTCACGAACACGACATGATCAACGTCACCCTCGAGCGCGAGCACCGTGGCGGTGATCGGGTCGATCACGCCCTCCGAAACGCGGGCGTGAAACTGGCCCGCAATGATCACGGGCTCCGGCGGCGTGATATCCGCCTGCGCCCAGCCGATCTTGAGGGCGGCCGTGAGCGGCGAAGCCAACGCGAGGGCCAGCCCGAGGGCGGTCCACGCGCAGTGAAGATTAACGCGGCAAGGCGAACGCGACATATTTGTCCTCCGATTTGGTCCCGAGTTTTCCTCCGCCACAGGCAATCACGACGTACTGCCGACCGCCCGCCAGGTACGTGGCCGGCGTCGCGTATCCACCGGCCGGCAGCGGCGCCTGCCACAGCATCCGCCCTGTCTTCCGGTCAAACGCGCGGATTTTCTCGTCACTCGTCGCCGCGATGAAAACCACGCCGCCCGCCGTCACGACCGGCCCGCCGTAACCCTCCGTACCCGTGATGGGGATACCGCGGGCGGTGAGTTCGGGAAACTCGCCGAGCGGCACGCGCCAGAGGTAGTCGCCCGTGTTGAGGTCGATCGCGTTGAGCGTGCCCCACGGCGGCTTCACCACCGGATAGCCCTCCGCATCGAGGAAACGCTCGGGCCGGGTGAGCACCCAGGGAATGAGACTCGCATCCGAAGCCGCCGTGCCGGGCGCGGGCACCGTGGCCGCCGCCCTGGCGGCAGCCTTGCCCGATGATTTCGCCGCGACCGGTCCCCGCACGATCGGATTCGCGACGTAGTCCGCCAGCGCCTCGATCATCGGCTTCGGCAGAAATCCAAACGCCGGCATCGCGCCCTTGCCGCCCGTGATGCGGGCGACGATTTCGTCCCGGGAAATCCGTTGGCCGACATCCGTCAGCGCAGGAATGTTCTGCAGCGGGTTGCCGGCGAGATCGGCCGCATGACACGAGGTGCAGAACTGCAGGTAGTGACTGCGGCCGAGGCCCGCCGTCGCCCCGCCCGCCGTGGCATCGACCAGGGTGAGGATCCACGGCACATCGCTGCCGTTGATGTACATCACCCCCGACGGATCGACGGCTGCTCCACCCCACTCCGCCCCGCCGTCCAGACCTGGCGTGATGATCGAGCCTTCTCGGCTCGGCGGCTGAAACGGCACCGCCTGACGCAACCGGCTGAAGCGCTCGATGGCCGCCTTCCGGGCCTGCGGGGTGACGCCCATGATGTCATCATACGTGATCGTCTGTCGGCTGATCGGTGCCGGCTTCAGCGGCCGCGGCTGCGTCGGCGCGGTGACTTCGCCGGGAATGTCCGAGGTCGGCACCGGCAGTTCCTCGATCGGAAACAACGGCTCACCCGTCTCGCGGTGGAAGACGAACACGTGACCCGACTTGGTCGGCTGGGCCACCGCCGGGATTTCGCGGCCGTCTCGGCGCAGCGTGAATAGATTCGGGGGCGCGGGCAGATCGCGGTCCCACAGGTCGTGCCGCACAAACTGATAGTGCCACTTGCGCTTCCCAGTGCGGACATCGAGGCAGATGAGGCTGTTCGCGAAGAGATTGTCGCCGATCCGGTAGCCGCCCCAAAAATCATAGGTCGCGGAACCCGTCGGCACGAAAAGCAATCCGCGCTCGCGATCCAGCGCCATGCCGGCCCAGCAGTTCGCCCCGCCGGCGTATTTCCACGCGTCGGGCGGCCAGGTGTCGTAGCCGTAATCGCCCGGACGCGGAATGGTGTGAAACGTCCACTCGAGTTTTCCGGTCCGCAGATTGTAAGCCCGCACATGCCCCGGCGCCGCGCCCTGGTGCGACTCCGTCGTCCGGACCGGCATGATGTAGAGGTCCTCGAACGTCAGCCCAGGCGTGCCGGAGTTGAGCAGGAAGTCGCCGCGCTCCCCGGCCCAGCCGGCCTTGAAGTTCAACATCCCGCCCTCGGCAAACGTCTCGATCAGCCGGCCCGTGTCCGGTGCGATCGCGTAGAGATAATGATCGTGCGCGAGGATGAGCCGGCGATCTCCCCCCCGCGACCAGTACACGAGTCCGCGATGCCGGACGTCGGCGGTCTTCGACTTGCCGGCGGTGCGCGGATCAAACCGCCACAACTCACGGCCGGTCGCCGCATCGAGCGCCACCAGGACCTGCAGCGCCGTCGTGCCGTAGAACACGCCGTCGACGATCAGCGGGTTGCACTGGATCTGCGCCCGCGTGCCGGGCTTGTAATCACCGGACGAATACGTCCAAGCCACCTCGAGCCCCGCCACGTTCTGCGCGTTGATCTGGTCGAGCGTCGAGTAGTGGCTGCGCTGCTCGTCCCCGAGGTACGCCGCCCAGTCGCGACCGGCCTGCGCCTGAAGGCCGGTCGTCAGCAGCCCCAGCGCGGCCGCCGCCGCCCCGAGGCAGGCCGGTCGAAACCGCCGGAAAGCCCGTGGAGTCGGGCGGGGTAAACGCATGGACACGACAGATGCAGGGGCCACAACGGGCGGATATGGCAGGAGGCGGATGTTGTGCAACAATGTTGTTCTGTTTTCGATATCACGCTTGCGTTGCGTGGGGGCTGCGCATCCTCGGTTGCCCATGGCAACCCCCAAGCTCCGCACTCGACCGCCGTCCCGACCGCAGGCTGCGCCGGCCGATCTCGCCGGACGGGTGCGGCAGGTGGTGGCCGATGCACCGTCCGACCAGCCGCTGCCCACGACGCGCGAGTTCGGCCAGTTGCTCGGGGTCGCAAACACCACGGCCTTTCGGGTGCTGCAGAAGCTCACGCAGGAGGGCGAGATCTGGCAGCATCCCACAAGCGGACGCTACTACCCGTCGACCGCGCGCGCGCTGCTCGACCGGCCGAAGCCCGTGGCCTGTCTGATCCGACGGCTCGAGCTCGGCAGCGAACAGTACCGCGAACTGCTCGAAGGCATCAGCCTCGGCTGCGGCGCCCTGCACCGCACGATGTTGCTCTGGCACGACGAACTGCTCGTCAATCACCCTGAGCCCCACGAGCCGCCGGTGTTCGCCCCGGTCGCGCAACAGCGCGCGATCCTCACCAACTTCCTCGACCGCCACGGCAGCGCCGCGGGCGGTTTCGTGCTCGACCATGTCTGGAGCGACGAAGCGCTGCGGTTGCACCAGGCCCGGCTGAAGCCGGCCGTCGTGCTGTTCCGTTCCTGCACGGTTGAAAGCTACAGTAATGTACGGGCCAATTTCCGTTCCGGCACCTTGAAGGCCCTGACTCACCTGCTGGGCCGCGGGTTCGAACAGATCATCCCGGTCGAGCCGTTCTCGGGCGACCCGGCGATCGCCGAGTTCGTCGCCGCGCTCGAATTCGCCGCCGAGGAGACCGGATGCCGCGGCCGTCTCGGCCCGCTCGCGCTGGCGAAAACGGACCGCGATCGCACGGCCCTGATTCAGCGCCTCAGCCGCACGCCGCAACGCACCGCGTTGGTGTGTCCCGAGGACAACGTCGCCATCCTGCTGGCCGCGGCGGCCCGCGAGGCCGGCGTGTCCTGCCCCGAACGGATCGGTTTGCTTTCGGTCATGGGCACCGACTTCGCCACGAAGGCCGGCGTGAGTTGCCTGCGTTATGACTTCCGCACGATGGGTCGTCTCGCCGTCGAGGCGCTCGGTGGGGCCCAGCCGGTGCAGCATGTGCTGGAGCCGAACCTGATCAGCGGCGCGACTAACTGTGGGCTGGGGAGCGCGGGGCTCTTGCCTGGATTCCGGGCAATGCCATGCGGGGCTGCTGCCGGGCGCTCCCAGCTCACTCACCTTTCTTCTTTTTCTTCCCCGCCGG
>JBEIHL010000302.1:0-5129 GCA_040381375.1 Opitutaceae bacterium | reverse complement strand
CCTAGTCGCGAAGACATGCGGGCAAACCGTGTTGTTCCTCCGTGTCTCCACGCGTCTTGAGCTGAATTCTCTATCTCGCTTTTCAGCTGTGCAGAGGCCCTTACTCTGCGTCAGACCTCGGCGTCCTCCGCGATCTCCTGTAAAAAAATCCGCCCGTCCTCAACGCCAGTGCCCCTCAATAAAGATGTGCACGCCCCCGCGTCTTTCCCACCGCGGTTCGACCCAGCCCCGGTGGCCACGCGGCGGCACGGCATAGTGGCCGGCGATCCAAACGTAACGATTGCCGCGCCACACCCAATAGCCGGGCAGCCAGACGTGACGCGGTGACGGCCGGACGTACACGACCTCGCGGCGCGGAGGCGGGGGCGCCACGACGATGACTTGAGGTGCTGGCGTCGGCTGCACCACCACCGTCTGAGCCGGAGGTGGAGGAGTCGTCGGAACCGTCACGGGCGGCGGAGCGGGTACCGGAGCCGCGGGTGGAGCCGTCACGCGGCTGGACTCGGTCCAGGATCCCTCGCGGAGCACGTAACCATTGGCGGAGCGCTGCCATTGCGGCGCCTGCCACACCAGGTTGGCCGAGGGCGGCACCAGCCAGCGGCCGGTCTCCCAAACGTACGCCCCATCGCTCCAGGCCCAGTGGCCCGGCACCCAGACGTGTTGGGCACTCGGGCGCTCCTCCGGCACGTCGTTCCCCGCCGGAGCCAGCGGCTGGTCGACCATCGGCGCCGGGGAAACCGTCGGCGCATTCGAAATGGCGTTGGCCGCCATGACAGACGACGCCAGTACGGCGGACCCCAACCACATGGCCGTGACGAAGAGAAGCGGGGGGCAAGGCGGTTTCATGTCGGAATGAGATGGCAGTGTTTACCGAGTGTTTCGTCGAACGCGGAAAGCCGGGACAACATTTGACCGGAATTGTTACATCTCCGCAACGACGCCGCCGAAAGTTGTCACCCAGGTGGGGTGAGCTCATCTAAAGTCGGCCCATGATGAAAATTCAGCTCTTCAACAAGGAACAGCAAACGGAGTCGATGGCAGCGGGCCAGACCGTCTTTTCCGAAGGCGAGAAGGGCGAGGCCATGTTTGCGGTCCTCGACGGCGAGGTCGACATCGTGATCCGCGGCAAAGTGGTCGAGACCATTGGCGCAGGCGGGGTGTTCGGGGAAATGGCCCTCTTCGACGATTCACCCCGGGCCGCCTCGGCTGTCATCAAGAACGACGCGCGGCTGGTGCGCATCGACCAGCGCCGGTTCATGTTCCTCGTGCAGCAGAACCCCTACTTCGCGCTCCAACTCATGTCGATTCTGGCCGGCCGCCTCCGCAAGTTCAACGAGCGGCTATGATCCGCCGAGGCTGACTTCGGGCACGGGTCTAACCTGGACGATCCGAGTGCGCCGCATCCCCGGTCCGCCGCCGCCTCTATCGACCGCGTGACCAGTGCCCGGTTCTCAACCACAGATTTCACAGATAGCACCGATGTCTGGCCGGCTCCGTCCATCCGTGCCCATCCCTGTGATCGGGGTCAAAGTCTTGAAGCGGGGGGAGATTGGCATTAATGCCTTGAGATTCAATTCTTAGGCTTCAACTGGCACGCCATTCGGAACCGGTCGCCAATGCGGCCCGGGTCTTGCTAAAATCACGGGCAACAACCCTGTCGCCACCGTTCATGGCCATCCACGTCGCCCTTCACCACAAGACCACCTACAACTACGATCGCCTGGTTCGCCTGGGACCGCAGGTCGTGAGGCTCCGGCCAGCGCCGCATTGCCGCACGCCGGTGCTGAGCTACTCGCTCAAGGTCGAGCCCGCCTGCCACTTCATCAACTGGCAGCAGGACCCCCAGGGCAACTACCTGGCGCGACTCGTCTTTCCGCAGCCCGCGCGCCGATTCTCGGTCGAGGTCGACTTGGTGGCGGAGATGGCGGTGTACAACCCGTTCGACTTTTTCCTCGAGCCGAGCGCCGAGAATTTTCCGTTCGTCTACGACGCCAAGCTGGCCGTGGAACTCGCGCCGTACCTCCGCAAGGACGACCTGGCCGACACGCCGGCCTTCGCGGCCTTCGTTGCCAGCATCGATCGCCGCCCGCAGCGCACCATCGATTTCCTCGTCGCCCTCAACCGCCAGATCAACGAACACGTCCGCTACATCATCCGACTCGAACCCGGCGTCCAGACACCCGAGGAAACGCTGACCAAGGCAGCCGGCTCCTGCCGCGATTCCGGCTGGCTGATGGTGCAGTCGCTCCGTCACTGCGGCCTCGCGGCCCGGTTTGTATCCGGCTATCTGATTCAGTTGAAGGCCGACCAGAAATCACTCGACGGTCCCTCCGGCGCCAGCACGGACTTCACCGACCTGCACGCCTGGTGCGAAGTCTACCTGCCGGGTGCCGGCTGGATCGGTTTCGACCCGACCTCGGGGCTGCTCGCGGGCGAGGGCCACCTCCCGCTCGCGTGCTCGCCCGAGCCGTCGAGCGCGGCTCCGATCACGGGAGCGGTCGACAAGTGCGAGACCACGTTCGATTTTGCGATGTCCGTCGCGCGCATCTACGAATCGCCGCGCGTCACGTTTCCCTACACCGACGACCAGTGGACCAAGATCGCCGCTCTCGGCGATGCGATCGACGCGCAGCTCCGGACGCAGGACGTGCGGCTCACGATGGGCGGCGAGCCGACCTTCATCTCGATCGACGACATGGACGGCCCCGAGTGGAACACCGCCGCGATGGGGCCGCGCAAACGCGCGCTCGCCGAAACGCTGATCAAGCGCCTCTGGTCGCACTACGGCGCGGGCGGCTTCATTCACTACGGCCAGGGCAAATGGTACCCGGGCGAATCGCTGCCCCGCTGGGCGTTCAGCGCCATCTGGCGGCGCGACGGCCAGCCGCTCTGGCGCAACCCGGCCTTGCTCGCGGACGTCGCCCAGCCCGCGGGTCGCACCGCCGAGGACGCCCGCCGTTTCGCGGCCCGGCTCGGCACGCATCTCGGCGTCGGCGACACCTGGCTGATGCCCGGCTACGAGGACGCCTGGTACTACCTGTGGAAGGAGCGCCGGCTGCCATCGAACGTCGACCCGCTGCAGAACAACCTGGAGAACCCCGAGGACCGCAAGCGGCTCGCCCGCGTCTTCGAGCAGGGGTTGGATCAGGTCGTTGGATACGTGCTGCCGATCGAACGCGCCGCGCCGTCCGGCTGGGCGAGCGGCCCCTGGTTCCTGCGGGCCGAGACCTTGTTTCTCATTCCCGGCGACTCGCCGATGGGACTCCGGCTTCCGCTCGACTCCCAGCCCTGGCTCGCGCCGACCGATGCGCGCCATCTCGTGCCGCCCGACCCGCAGCTCGAGCTGCCGCCGCTGCCGGATGCCGCAGCGCTCGCGCGACAGCACTCACTGCCGACGTCGGCACCGAGCGTCGAGTCGCGCGCCGCGCCGCGTGCCACCGGCGGTGCTGCCGGCATCGACCACGATCCCCGCCCGCAGTCCCTGCCCCCCGCCGACCGACCGCCCAGCCCGTTGGAAAGCGCCCCGTGGATCGTGCGCACCGCGCTGTGCGTGCAGCCGCGCGAAGGGCACCTGTTCATCTTCATGCCGCCGGTGCGCACCACCGAGGATTACCTCGATCTGCTCACCGCCATCGAGACCACGGCCGCCGAGCTCGAGCTGCCAGTGGTGATCGAGGGCTATCTGCCGCCCTACGACGCCCGGCTCAACTCGATCAAAGTCACGCCGGACCCCGGCGTCATCGAGGTGAACATCCACCCGTCGTCGAGCTGGCGCGAGCTGATGGAGAAGACCGAATTCCTCTACGCCGCCGCGCGCGAGTCGCGGCTCGGCACCGACAAGTTCATGGTCGACGGCCGCCACACGGGCACCGGCGGCGGCAATCACCTGATCCTAGGCGGCGAGCGTCCCTCGGACAGCCCGCTGCTTCGCCGGCCGCATCTGCTGCAGAGCCTGCTCGCGTATTGGAACAATCACCCGTCGCTGAGCTACCTGTTTTCCAGCCTGTTCATCGGGCCCACGAGCCAGGCGCCGCGCCTCGACGAAGCGCGCAACGATTCGCTCTACGAACTCGAGATCGCGTTTCGTGAACTGCAGCGGCAGCAGGAGCGCTCCGGCTCGGTGCAACCATGGCTCGTGGACCGGATTTTCCGCAACCTGCTCACCGACGTCTCCGGCAACACGCATCGCGCGGAATTCTGCATCGACAAGCTCTATTCCCCCGACAGCGCCACCGGCCGGCTCGGGCTGCTCGAGCTGCGCGCCTTCGAGATGCCGCCGCACGCGCGCATGAGCCTCGCCCAGCAGCTCCTGCTCCGCGGCCTCGTCGCCCGCTTCTGGGATCATCCGTACGCTCCGGAACGGCTCGTGCGTTGGGGCACCGACCTCCACGACCGCCACCTGCTGCCACATTTCTCCCAGGAGGACTTCGCGGACGTCGTCGGCGATCTGCGCGACTGGGGTTTCGGCTTCGAATCCGCCTGGTTCGCCCCGCACTTCGAATTCCGGTTCCCGCTCAACGGCCGGGTCAACTACCGCGGCATGGAGCTCGAACTCCGCCACGCCCTCGAACCCTGGCATGTCATGGGCGAGGAGGGAGCCGCGGGCGGAGCCGTGCGCTTCGTCGACTCCTCCGTCGAACGTATCCAGGTCAAGGTTACCGGCTTCACGCCCGAACGCTACGTCCTCGCCTGCAACGGCGCGCGCGTCCCGCTCCAGCCAACCGGTGTCAACGGCGAGTTCGTCGCCGGCGTGCGCTACCGCGCCTGGCAGCCGGCTTCGTGCCTGCACCCGACCATCGGCGTGCACGGTCCGCTCGTGTTCGATCTGGTCGACACGTGGAACGGCAAGGCGATCGGCGGCTGCACCTATCACGTCGCTCACCCGGGCGGCCGCAACTACACGAGCTTCCCGGTCAATGCCTACGAGGCCGAGAGCCGCCGGCTCGCGCGCTTCACGCCACACGGTCACACGCCGGGGCAGAAGCTGCCGCTCGCAGTGCGCACCGTTGCGCCAGAGCTGCCGCACACGCTGGATCTGCGCGATCCGTTCAAGGTCGCGCGGGTCTAGGCGATTCCCCGCTGGGAGCGCGGACGCCCTCGTCCGCATCGGATCGAAAATGCGGACGGGG
>JBEIHL010000301.1:0-5132 GCA_040381375.1 Opitutaceae bacterium | reverse complement strand
TCGACTCCCGCGGGGGCGGCATGCTGCCGAGATCGCGCAGGTTCAGCCAGCTCTCGAGGAAGCCGTTGACGAGCCCGCCGACGCGTTCGTCCGCCAGCAGCCGCCGGCTCTGCTGCCTGATTGCCTCCGGCGAGGTCAGTTTGCCGGACGCCGCCACCGCGAGCAACGCCGGGTCGGGCGGCGCGCCCCACAGCGCGTACGAGAGCCGCGCAGCGAGATCGTAGGGGCCGAGCTTGGTCCGCTTCTCGTCCGTGATCTCGGCGAAGTAGAGAAACGACGGCGAGCAGAGAATCATCTTCAGCGTATCCAGGGCAGCCTGACGCGGCGTCGCCTTTTCGCGGATACGGGCTTCATAGGTTTTCCGAATACCGGACCGATCGGCGCCCGTCAGCGGACGACGGTAAGCGCGGGCGCCGAAGGCGTAAAGTTGATCGAGCGCCTGTTTGGCCTGAAAGCCGCGCTCCCCAAAGACCGCGACCTCCTCCGCACTGCCACCGGATTCGCGGACCGGGCCGTCGATCTTGATCTCGCCGATGCGAATGTGCGGGAGTTTGCCCTCGCGCAAGAGGTGGGTGCGGCTGACGCCCGCCTTGGCGAACCGGCCCTGAAAGTCGTCCGCATAGCGCCGGTTGATCTGGATGACAGAGGAGCGAGATTCGTAAGGTCCGTTGGGGAAGATGAAGCGGGGCGTCTGCCCGGCTTCGAGCCAGACGCGGAACTTGATCCACTCCGGTTTTTCATCGGGCACGGTCGCCTGCGCGAGGAGCGGCTCGATCGTCTGGGGATAATGGATGTGATTCTTGGTGGCATCGCCGGGAACCACCCCCAGCAGGAAGGGTTCGGAAAAATCGATGCCGAAGAGGGCGGGGTCGTAATGCGTGTCGCGGTGCATCGCCTGCGCGTGGACCTCGATGTCATACAGTCCGGACACCGGCACGCCCTTGAGAAAATCCTCGATATGGCCGTAGCCGCCCTGACGCGTGTCGGTGTTCGGCTGTTCGTACAGGCAGAGATACTTGTAGTTGAAGGCCGCCTTGTGCGGTCCGGACAGTTCCTCGTATTGCACGAAGTTGCCGGTGAAATGCCAGGACTGCGGCGGCAGCTCGGGCCGGCCGAGGCGGGTCTCGACCAACCGGCTGGCCGACTGGAAGTATTGATCGAGCAGGAATCCGGACGTGACGAGCGACTTCCCGATGGTGTCGATGTGTTCGCTCGCCTTCTCCTTGGGAAAATCCGCCGTCAGCCCCAGCGTATCCACCCGCCGGCCGAAGAGTGTCGCGAGCGTGTTCTCGTACTCCCGATTCGAAAGCCGCCGCATCACCGTGCGCGCGGCGGTGCTCTCGATCCGACCGCGCGCGGCGGCGATGCCCTCCCGCAATGCCCGGATGACCGCGAGTCGCTCGTCGTCGGTCGGCTGCTTTTCCTTCGCGGGCGGCATCTCCCGCAACGTGAGCTGATCGACGATATCCTTGGCGGCAATCAGCTCCGCCTCCGTGCCGAGCGGCAACTTGAAGGTCTCGAACTCCCGGTCGCCCTTCTCGGTGGCCTGATCGTGGCACTTGAGACAGTACTGGTCCAAGAATCCGGCAATCGCCTTGGGCGCGGGCATGACCGCAGCCTGAGTGCCGGCGGCAATCAGAACGAAGCCGAGAGCGAACTTACCAAAGCCTAAGCGCAAAGACGCCAAGGGGGCAAAGTTTGCGCAAAGGTGAGAACCGTCGGTACGGTCCCGCCACTGGTCGCTTTGAGATCCTGAGTAAACGCCAGACCAAGGCTGAAGCGGGTGCGCATTCGTGGGCCCCGGTGCCGTGCTACCGATTCGACCCATCTTGGCGATCCTTCGCATTCTTCGCGTCTTTGCGCCTGGTCCGCTGGGAAACGTCAGACGGACCGACCGGTGCTCGAGCCGAAAGACTCGGCCTCGACCCCCATGCGCTGGGCGATATCGACGAAGAGATTGCAGAGCGGCACCTTGTTAGGACCCGCCGATGGCACTTTCTTGAATTCGCCATGCCGATACCCGCCGCCGGCCAGGATGATGGGGAGATCGGAATTCTTGTGCGTATTGGCGTCCCCGATACCGCTGCCGAACACCACGGCCGTCGAGTCGAGCAGGGTCCGCTCTCCGTCGTCGATCTTGGCGAGCCGGGTGAGAAACTTGCCGAAATGTTGAACCTGATAGGTCTCGAGTGCGATCAGGTGCTTGATCGCCGCCTCGTCGTTCCCGTGGTGGGAAAGGCCATGGTAAGATTTGTCGATGCCCAGATTCTGGGGGAGGAAATCTCCGCCGATCTCCAGGGTGGCGATGCGGGTCGAATCGGTCTGCAGCGCGAGAGCGATCAGCTCATACAACATCGGCAGATCCTCGACCTTGTTCTTATTGGTCGGACGATCGAAGGGCGGCTTCGGCTTGGGCAGGCCGGCCCAACGCTGGCGGAGTTCGAGGCGTTTTTCGACGTCGCGAATCGACGTGAAGTACTCGTCGAGCTTCGCCTTGTCCTCGCGATTGACCCGCTGGGAGAGACGGTTCGCGTCCACCAGCACGGTGTCGAGAATCGAGGCCTGCAGACGGTTCTCCTGCTGGCGCCGCCCCTGACGATCCGGTGAATCCTCGGTGAAGAGCCGGTCGAACAGCTCGGCGGGACCCGAGATGGGGGGCACGCGCACCCCGGACTTCGTCCAAGCGATTTGGCAGCCGCCGTGAATTCCGCCTTCGGAGCCAACCGTCAGCGACGGGAATCGCGTTTGGTAACCGATCTCGTCGGCGATGAACTGGTCGATGGAAACATTGCCGCCGGGCCGGTTCTGCGCCTCGGAATTGAGCACGCCCGAGAGAAACGAATGCACCGCGAAGTGGCCGCCTTTGACCCCGTGATCGAGACCGCGGTAAACCGTCATGTGCTTGCGGTTTTCCCACAGCGGCTTGAGCAGCGTGGTTTGCTCGTACGCGGTGCCCGTGGATTCCGGGAAGAAGTGCTTCACCTGGTAGCCCAGCAAATTTCCGATCGCGACGAAACGCCGGGCTCCCGTGCCCGCCCCCTTGGCTGCCTGAACGGCGGAGTTGCCGCCGACGGCGCTGGACAGGAGTGAAGGGAGCGCGGGAAGGGCCAGCGTTGCACCCAGGGACTTGAGGATAAAGCGGCGCCGGTTCATGGATTCTTGGGTTCCTAGAGTGTGAGCTGCAAGGGAGGTGCTTTCACCGCGTCGCGCCGGTAAGGGGATGCCGTTGACCCTTCAAGCGGCAGACCTCTGGGGCAATGGATGGTCGCAAAGCCAGTCGAAGCATGGAACGGGTTTTCTGCGAGTCAAAACCAGCCGGCCGGCCCCGCTCGCTCCGCCGCTCAACCGCGCACCTGTTTCACCAGGATTTGGACCGTCGAAGCGATCCGCTCCTCGACGTCACCGGCCCAGCGCAAGGCGGGCCGACCGTACTCGTAGAGATTGAATCCGCCCTCGTAGCCGCCTTCTTCCCAAACCCGGCGCGAAGGAATGTAGGCGATCATGTCGTCGGTGTAGCCGCACACCCAGGTACCGGCGCCGAACTCCTTCTTGAAGCGCAGTGCGTAGTCGACCACCGTTTCCCCGCCGGTCCCAATCATCAGCAGTTCCCGGCCCAGTTGCCAGACGCGCACCGGGTACGGATAGCTCGGGGCGAACGCCCGGCCGGCGTCGAGTTCGCGCCGCATCCGCGCCGCCCAGCGGGCCCGAATGACGTTCCGGGTTTCCTCCGCGTACGCGTCGAGTTCGTCGCGGGTCATCACGTGCAGGTATGCCAGATCGGTATAGGCGAAAGCGGTGCGCACGCCGGCGGTGACGGGCTGCAGGGGGCCGCGCAGCGCTTCTTCCACCCCAGCCGCGAGCAGGTTGCCGTAACGCTCGCACAGCGCGACATTGCGGCGCGGCAGCGGATTCTGGTCCGCGCCGCAGGTATTGACGAACAGCGCGAGTGCGCCCGGGTGTTTGCGCTCGATCTCGATCTGCGCGAAACCGGGATAGTCGCCGCACCATTGCGTGAAACTCAGCGTGGTCGGGTGACACGCGTAACCGAACAGCAGCGCCAGCTCGCGCCCGTCGGGCCGCGTCACCGCCAACACGGGCACGCTGTGATCCACCGGGCCTTTCAGAACGGCGCCCTGCGCGAGGAGCGAGGGTATATCGGCTTCACGATTATTGCGGCGGTTCACCGCAAACGTCGCGCGGCCTCCGCCCTGCGCCAGTCGCGCCGGCCCGAGATTCGCCAGCGCCTCGCCCACGAGCGTCACGATCCGCTGGACCATCAGCGTCGTGTACTCCTGCACGAGCCGCACTTGCTCCGGCTCGACCGGATAATAGTCCACGAGATCGTCGCCGAGCCGGGGCCCGCAGTGGTTGTGGGAAAACGTGAGCATGACCTCGGCCCGCTGCAGGCCGAACCGGCGACGCAGCAGCCCGAACACCTCGTCGCTCACGGCCTTGGGCACGCCCTGAAAGTCACTCGTGATCATGACGACCCGGTTGCCACGGCTATCCCGCAGCGCGAGCGCCTTCGCCCAAAGGTCGTGCAGTTTCCCTTCCGGTGCCCGCTTCGAACCGTAGCCCGCGAGCCACACATTGGTTTCCGGCGTGATGACGGCCCGCGCGACGCCCGCCTGCCAGTCCACCGCACCGTCGGCCGTCGCGGCCCGCCCGGACCAGCGTGGAGCGAGCGCGCCGAGTGCGGTCGCAGCCGCGGCCTGCGTCGAGCTTTGGATAAAGCGGCGTCTCGTCGGGTCAGGGATCATGGAGGAGGAATACCAGCAACGTTGAACTTTTTACTTTAACCACGGATCACGCGGATGACACGGAGCCCGACTTCATCCGAACCATCCTTGGATAGAGGCATCTTCCATGAGGGCAGTCCGCGGATGGCATGGCTTACCTCTTCGCGTAAGTGAAATCCGACCGGAGCACGATCCCATATTGCACTCGGCGAACTGCCCCTTGGAACTCCCTGCTCGCAGTCGTGCCTTGCGCCCGCGATGAACGCCGCGTTTCAAGGTGGCCATGATCGCAGTGCCCCTGTCTCGGTTTCACGCGACCGGCCGTTTCCGCCGGGCGTTTTCCAGCGGATTGCTCGCGTTGATGATGGCGGGGCCGCTGGCGGGGGCGGAGCG
>JBEIHL010000300.1:0-5138 GCA_040381375.1 Opitutaceae bacterium | reverse complement strand
TTTCGTGTGTTTCGTGGTAAGAACTGTTTGGCGCCTTAGTAAACGCCTTCGATGATGGTCTTGGTGAGGGATTGGAACGGGCGGACGTCGCCCACGCCGTCCCACGGGAATTCGCTGCACGGGGGCCGGCGGATGGCTTCGTCGCGCTCGAGGAAGCGGGGCACGAAGAACTCCTTCGTCATCGTGGTGAGTTCGACGCGGCCGTACTGGCCGTACGGCATGAGTTCCTCGGGCTTGTCGGGATTGACGATGCGCAGGACGGCGCGCGGCTGCGGCGAGTAGTAAGTGAGGCTGTAGTTGTCCTCGGGCTTGAGCTGCTTGCTGATCGCCAGACCCATGAGCGTATTGCCGTAGGTGGGCGCGAAATTGATCTTACCCTCCAGCACTTCCTCGACGACGAAGCGCACGTACTGCGGTGTCATCGTGGTGCCGCCGACGAACACGCCTTTGAGCCCCGCCTGCACCAGCGACATGCGCTCGGCGAGATTCTCCAGCAGGCGCGGCGTGGTGAACATGCATTGGATGTTCCGGTGCCGCATGATCGTCGCGGCCTGATCGATGACGTGCTCCTGATACTTGCGGGCCATCGCCATCTCGCCCATGCCGATCAGGCGCTTCACCCAACGCGGATCGAGGTCGACGAAGTAACAGGAACCGCCGCGATAATTCGCGAGGTGCTCGACCGCCAGGCGGAGCCGGCGGGGACCGGTCGGCCCGACCATGAGCCAGTTGGCTCCCTTCGGAAAAAAGTCGGGACCGTAGTGATCGCTGAATTCCTCGTAATCAACCTTGTAATCGTCCCAGCCGACGCGCTGCTTCGGCATGCCGGTGGTGCCGCCGGTCTCGAAGACGTTGTACGGACGTCCGGCAAATGCCTTGGGCACGAAACGCTCCGGCTGCTCCTTGCGCAGCACCTCGTCATCGAAGTGCGGGAACTTCGCGATGTCGGCGAAGGCCTTGATCTCCTTGATCGGATCCCATTTCGCAGCGGCGGCCCACTTGAGCCAGTAGTCGCAGCCGGTGGCCGGCGAAAAATGCCAGGCGATCATGTCGCGCGTCCACGTGTCGAGGGCGGCTTGGGCTTGGGGAACGGTGAGGGTGCTGCTCATGTGGAGTTCGAGGAGGTGAAGTGGAGAGCGTAAGTCTTACGCGGGAGGAGCGGGATTGGACGCGTCGCGGGGTTGACCTCGCGCTATGTTCGCCGGACTCGGCCGCCGCGGCCGCCGCGGCCGCCTCACCCCGCCGACCTCACTTGCCGATGGCAAAGAGGTGCGTGTGGGTGGAAACGAAGAGGGTGTTGTTCGCGATGACGGGCGAGCAGTAAACCGGCGAGAAAAAGTCGATCTTGCCGATCAGTTTCATCTCGCGGCCGGCCTTCAGGATCACGAGCTCACCGTCTTCGTTGCCGCAGTAAACTTTGCCGTCCGCCACCAACGTGGAGGACCAGATGCGGCTGTTGGTGGGGTAAACCCAGACCTGCTTGCCGGTCTTGATGTCGATGGCGTGGATGTTGCCGTTGTACTCGGCTTGGTAGATCAGGTCACCGTCGACGCTCGGCGTCGAGATGGTGCGACCGATGTCACGGTTCACCCAGACCGGCTTGCCGGTGATGTCGCCCTTCCCGCTCAGGTCGATGCAGCTCAGCATGCCCACGCCGTCGCCGTGTTCGGGGTCCTGGCCGATCGCCATGTAGGCGCGTTCGCCCTGCACCACGACCGTCGCGATGATTTCGCTCGGGCCGTCGTGCGTCGCATACTTGAGGGGCGAACCATTCTTGCTGCGGTACTCCGGGGGATTCGCGTCGTAACGGAAGATCTCCTTCAGCGCCGGGAATCCTTCGGCGTGCTGGTACGGATCCATCTCAAAACCGTAGCAGAGACCGTCGCCACCGCCCCAGACGATCATCGGCTTGCCCTTGACCACGGCGTACGTGGCAGAGCTCCAGCTGGCGTGCAACACCCGCTTCGACACGCCGGAGGCTTCTTCAGCGGTCACTTTGCCGGTGTTCTTGTCGATCGCGATCAGCGATGGTGCGAACGGCGCGGGAATGTTGAGATGCGACCAGTCGACGCCGTTCGAAGTCGCGACGAAAAGCTTGTCGCCCACGATGAGCGGCGAGCAACTCGAGACATTGTGCGGGAAGATGCCGAGGTCGGTGCGAACGTCCGTCACCCAAAGGATGTCGGCGTGCTGTTCGGTTGGGTTGAACGGCTTGCCGTCGACTGAGGAAAACTTCGCCTCATCCATGAAAGGACCCTGATTGCCGTCCTTGAGGCCCTTGACGTCGAAGCAGATCAACTCGCCGCGATTGGAGACCACGTAGCCGCGATCGCCGTCGATGGCCGGCGACGAGCACAGTCCGACAAACTCCCAGTCGCTCACCTTGCCGGCGCCGACCTTCGGGATGATCAGTTGCCAGAGAAATTCGCCGGTCTTCTCGTCGAAGACCATCATGTTGCCACGATCGCCGGTCTGGGTCGGATCGCGCGGCGACTCATTGTTGGTGCCGACATAGACGCGGCCGCCGGCGACCACCGGACTGCCGTACGTCTGCGAGCCGAGCTTGGCGATCCAGCGGACGTTCTTCGTCGACTTGGGATCGATCGTTTCGCTCTTGGGCAGGAATTTTCCGCTGACAATGTCGTCCGGAATGCCCTTGGCATCGGCCCGCATGTTGCGGTCGGGCCGGCCGCCCCACATCGGCCACTCGCCGGCGTGCAGCGCCGACGCGGTGAGACTGGCCGCCAGGATCGAAAAGGTGAGATAGGTGCGCATGCTCAAAATTGTCTGCCGGATTATAGGCGCGGTGCCCTCGCCGCGCGGATTGGGTGGAACGCTGACGGCGGGGTGAGGGCACCCCGCCCACATTTTGGTAGAGAACCCCACCTCACTCATTGGCCGTGAGGGCGAGGTTGTCGATGAAGACGCGCTTCAGGCTTTGCGGGGAGAACGCGAACACACCCGGCGCGCCATTCTGGTGAATCTTGGGCTGGCGCACTTCGATCGTCCACTTGTCCGGCTCGGGCTTGCCGCGTTCCCAGACCTTCGCGCGCACGAATCCGCCCTCGCCCGTCGCATCGCGGTCGACCCGCGTCTTGAGTCGGTACCACGTGTTGGGGACGACATCGAACGGCACGGATTCCTTCACCCGCTCGTGATTGCTCGTGACCTCGAGGATGCGACTGTTGCCGGTCAGGGCGATGAGGTAGCGCTGGTTCACCACGCCCACCGTGGACATTACGCGCCGCGTGCCGTCGGTCATCACGTCGGCCTCAAGCGTGTAGTTCTTCATGTCGGTCTTGCCGATAAAGTTCATCGTCCGCTGAAAAAGGATCACATCGAGCCGGTTGGCGGCTACCTTGCTGCCGTCCTTCTCGAGAATGTGCCACTTCACGCGTGCTCCCATCCAGGGCAGCGGCGGGAAATACACCGCCTCGCCCGCTTCGTTCTTTTGCGTGAGCGCGGTGGCATCGAAGTTTTCCTTGTAGCCGTAGCCGGCAACGATGCGGCCACGCGTGTTCGCCGTCAGGTTGTTCCACTTGGCCTGGAATTGACCCGCAGATAACTTCGAAGTCGGCGTGGACTTCAGGACGCCGCCGGACATCTCGGCGTCGACCTCGGACTTCACGAGCGCGGTCGGCGGAATGAATTTGGCCCAGGTCACTTCGCTCGTGACGGCGCGCACGCGGCGGCCGGTGGCGTCGAGGCCGTAAACCGTGAAGTTGATCGACTCGCCGGGCGTCAGGGCAAACTCGGCCGGCACGACTTGGATCTGGGTGATCGGACCCTTCGACGGAGCTTCCGGAGCGGGCGGGGCCTTCGCGACCGGCACGCTGGCGGCGCTGGCCTTGGGACCGAAGCAATGCAGCGCTTCCTTGGTGAAGACGAACACGGCGTCGCCGTAGAATGACGGCGCGCCGAGACAGGGCGCGCCCATTTGGTTGACGGAAATCACGTTCACCTTGTCGCCGGCGTCCTTGAGAACGTGGACGGTGCCATTGTGCATCGGCACGTAGAACTTGCCGTCGGCGAACGCGGGCGACGCGTGCAATTGGTCCGGCCCGAGTTTCTCCTGCCAGAGTGTCTTCCCGGTGGCGGCGTCGGCGCACACCAGACTGCCGGTGGCGATAGTAGAGTAGACGCGGCCGTTGACTGAAATGGGGGAACTGCTGAACGAGACGAAATCGTCGTTGCGCCAGATCTCGACGTCGCGGCCCAGGACCACCGGCTTCTGGCCGGTCGGATATTGCGTGGGGATCTTCAGCGCGACCAGGCGGCCGTGGCTGGTGGAATCGACATTCTCCTTGCCGTGGATGCCGATCAGTTTGTCGGGTCCGAGCAGGATCACATCGGCGTTCACGCCGGCCTGCGAGAGCCGGAAACGCCAGATCGGCTCACCGGTGCGGGCGTTGATGCAGACGATGTTGCCGCAACCGGTGCCGGCGTAAAAGACGCGCTGGTCGCCGAGATTGCCAAAGACCGGCGTCGCGAAGGAGCTGTCGAGCGGCTCGATGCCGGGGGTCGAAAACCAGACGAGTTCACCGGTGCGCTTGTCGAAACCGTAGAAGCGATTGCGGGCCGGGCCGTCGGTGCCCCAGTTGGCCGTGATGCCATCGGTAATGACGAGCGGGCCATCAATCGCGAGCGAACCCGTGCGGCCGTTCGGGAACGTCAGGCGGCCGAACTCCTCCACCATCGAGCGTTGCCAGAGCAATTTTCCCTCGCGACTGAAAGCCATGAGATGGCCCCAGGTGGACTCGACAAAAATGTTGCCCGTTTCCTCGTCGACCAGCGGCGCGCCGATCCCGTAACGATTGTACGTCGTGTCGGAGAGGTAGTCGCGGAATCGGTACTCCCACACTTTCTCGCCCGTCTTCACGTCGAGGCAGATCAGCGCCTCTTCGAGGTCGGTGGTCTCACCGTAGAAACCGAACGCATAGACCCGGCCGTCGGAAATCACCGGCGCGCCTGCACCGTGCACCTTGAAGGACCAGCGGTGATTCGGTCCCCCGATCTCGAGCTTGTCGGGCAACTTCACGCTGGCTTTGGAGACACCGGATTGATCGGGACCGCGCCAGTTAAGCCAGCCGGACGCGGCGTGGAGCGAGCTGACGCTGAGGCCGCCTGCGAGGGCCAGG
>JBEIHL010000299.1:0-5156 GCA_040381375.1 Opitutaceae bacterium | reverse complement strand
TCAGGAACAGCACGTATTCCCCGGTGGTGCGGGCGTAGCCGCGGTTGTTCGCCCGGCCGAAACCGAGGTTCTCCGGGGCCGCCACGTAGTCGATCCGCGGATACTCCCGCCGGATCAGCTCCCCGGCACCGTCGCCCGGCGAGTTGTCCACCACGCAGACCTCCACCGGCCCGCCCTCGATCGCCTCCGGCAGCGAGGCCAGGCACGGGCCGATCTCGTCGCGCGACTTGTACGCGACGATCACGATCGAGAGCAGCGGTGGCACCGGCGTGGACACGCGCGCACCGTGAGCCACGGTCCGCGCGAAGGCAATGCACCGCAGGGCCACCCGCCCACCTGCGGTTCCGCTCCGCTCCCCCCACCGCCGCGCCCGCACCCATCACGACCGCCGTCCCCGCACCCTCCTCCCCCGGCCCGGCCGCCCAATCCCGTTTGTCATCTAATGAATGACGAACGCGGAGCGGCGCAGGCGGGGAGAGGCCGCGCCCCGGGGCGGGCTGGCCGGCGGGGAGGCCGGACCCGAACGGCCGCCGATGGAGTCGCGGGCCGCGTCCGCACCCGGAAAAACAGCGTAAATCTTCCGCCTCGCGACGAAGGTGGCGTGGAGGAGATTTGTCAGACGCCGTTGTGGGGCTCCACTCTCCCTCTCTTGCACGCTCCCGCCGCCATGAAGCCCTCGTCGTCCCCGCGCGTCGCCGTCATCGGCTGCGGCTACTGGGGTCGCAATGTCGTCCGCAATTTCCAGGCCCTCGGCGCGCTGGCCGCCGTCGTCGACCCGACTCCGGGCGGACGCGCGGCCGCCCGCGAGCTGGCGCCGGGCGCCGATGTCCTCGAGGATTTCTCCTCCGTACTCGCCCGCCGCGACATCGACGCCGTGGTGCTGGCCACGCCGGCCGTCACGCACGCCGCGCTCGGGTTGCAGGCGCTCGACGCCGGCAAGGACGTCCTCGTGGAGAAACCGATGGCGCTCACGATCGCCGATTGCCGCGCGCTCGTTGACCGCGCCGCCGCCACCCGACGGATTCTCCACGTCGGCCATCTGCTCGAGTATCACCCGTCATTCCTCACCTTGCGCGATTGGGTCGCGGCGGGACGTTTGGGGAAAATTCTCCGGCTGCACTCGCACCGGCTCGGCTTCGGGCTCGTGCGCATGGAGGAGGACGCGCTCTGGAGCCTCGCGCCCCACGATGTCGCGCTGATCCTGCGTCTCACCGGCAAACTGCCGGCCGCCGTCACCTGCCACGGCACGCACGCGCTCGGCACAACGCGCGCGGACTTCGCCGTGTCGATGCTGCATTTCGCCGACGGCGTCGATGCGCACCTGCTCAACAGCTGGCTGCACCCGATGAAGGAGCAGAAGCTCGTCGTCGTGGGCGACCGCGGCATGGCGGTGTTCGACGACGCCAATCCCGACCACAAACTCGCGTTCTTCGAGCAGCAGGTAACGTGGCAAAACGGCCAGCCCGTTCTCCAGAAGGGTCCCGTGCAATACCTGCCCCTCACTCCGGCCGAGCCGCTGCGCCTCGAATGCGCGGCGTTCCTCCGCGCCGTCGCCACCCGCGAGGCCTCGCTCACCGATGGGCTGAGCGGATTGCGCGTTGTCGCGGTGCTCGATGCCTGCCGCCGCTCGATGGAGAACGGTGGCGTGCGCACCACGGTGGAATCCGTCTGAGGGGGTTGCCCACGGACCACACGGAAATCGATCCACGCGGCAGCGAGTTACTTCATCCTTCATCGCCTGCTCGTTTTTCCGTGTATTCCGTGTGTTCCGCGGGCCCATCCTGCCTGTACCCTCAAAGCTTCATCTGACCATGCCGCTCCCGTACCAGGCCCATCCCTCCGCCGTCATCGACTCGCCGTGCACGATCGGCGCGGGCACGCGCATCTGGCATTTCTCCCATATCTGCGAACACGCCGAGCTCGGCGAGCACTGCAACCTGGGGCAGAACGTGATGATCGCGTCCGGCGTGCGCATCGGCCGGAACGTCAAGATCCAGAACAACGTCTCCGTCTACAGTGGCACGACGATCGAGGACGACGTCTTCCTCGGGCCCTCCTGCGTGCTCACCAACGTATCCAATCCGCGGTCACAGATCGTGCGGCGGGGCGTCTATGAGACCACGCTGATCCGGCGCGGCGCCACGGTCGGCGCCAACGCCACGATCGTGTGCGGGGTCACGCTCGGGCGCTACTGCCTGGTCGCCGCCGGCACCGTGGTCACGCGCGACGTGCCCGACTACGCCCTGATGGTGGGCGTGCCCGGACGCCAGCGTGGCTGGGTCAGCCGCCACGGCCACCCGCTGCGAAACCCGCGCGACGGGATTTACACCTGTCCAGAGAGCAAGCTCCGCTACCGCGAAACGACGCCCGGCACCCTGCGCTGCCTCGACCTGGACGAGGAGGCTCCGCTCCCGCCCGCGCTCGCGACCGGGCAGCAGAGTTATCGGACCTTTCACGCGACCTGAGTCTTGCGGGCAGGGGAATCCCGCCCTTCCCTCCCCTTCGCCATGGCCGTCCCGCTCCTCGACCTCAACCGCCAGAACGCCGCGCTCCACGCTGAGCTCACCGACGCCTTCGAACGGGTGCTGCGCTCCGGCCACTTCATCCTCGGGGGCGAAATCGACGCGTTTGAACGCGAGTGCGCCGCCTTCCTCGGCGCGAAGCACGCGATCTCGGTGTCGTCTGGCACCGACGCGATTCTGGTCGCGCTGATGGCGCTCGATCTCAAGCCAGGCGACGAAGTGATCTGTCCGTCGTTCACCTTCTTCGCCACCGCCGGCTGTATCGCGCGGCTCGGCGCGATTCCGGTCTTCGCCGATTCCCACGCGGCGACCTTCAATCTCGACGCCGACGACGTCGCGCGCCGGATCACGCCGCGGACGCGCGCGATCATGCCGGTGCATCTCTTCGGCCAGTCCGCCGACCTCGCGCCCGTGCTCGCGCTCGCGAAGGCGCACGGGCTCGCCGTCATCGAGGACACCGCGCAGGCCCTGGGCGCCCGCCACCACGGCCGTCCCTGCGGCACGATCGGCGAGTTCGGCACGTACAGTTTCTTTCCCTCGAAAAATCTCGGCGGCTTCGGTGACGGCGGGTTGGTCACGACGAATCGCGACGACCTGGCGGAAAAGGTCCGGCTGCTCCGCACGCACGGCTCGAAGCCAAAGTACTACCACAAGATGGTCGGCGGCAATTTCCGGCTCGACGCGCTGCAGTGCGCCCTGCTGCGGGCGAAGCTGCCCCACCTGCCCGCCTACTGCGCCGCCCGGCAGCGCAACGCCGCGTTCTACACGCAACAACTCGCGGGCCTGCCCGGTGTCACCTTGCCCATCGCCGCTGCCGGCAACGACCACATCTGGAACCAATTCACGCTGCGCATCGCCGGCGCGGGTCGGCGGGATTCGCTCCGCCAGCAGCTCGCCGCCGCCGGCATCGGTTGCGAGATCTACTACCCTGTACCGCTGCATCAGCAGGAGTGCTTCGCGCACCTCCCGCGCGTCTCGTTGGCCGTCGCGGAACAGCTCGCCACCGAGGTGATCAGCGTGCCGGTGTTTCCGGAGTTGTCCGCGACGGAGCGCGACGAAGTCGTCGCGGCGCTGCAGCGGCACCTGGGCGGCGGATAATCGGAAGGGGATGGCGCGGGGAGGAGGCTCACCGCGTCCCTCAACCCGGGGCTGCGACGCGGGTTATTTTGAGGCCAGCGGGGCGGTCTGCTCCGGCGTGGCGCGGCCGGACGGCAGCTCCATGATCTTGATGTTCCGGAAGTGGATCGGCGCTCCTTCGGACTCGAGGCAGATGTATCCTTTGCGCTGCGACGCGTTGATCATGCCGTTCACGAACTTGCCGTTGATCGAAAGCTTGATGACGCCGTCGACGCACACGACGACGTAGGTGTTCCACTCGCCCTTGCCCGTGCAGCGCATCTCGAAACTCATGCTGCGCGTGCCCCGCGGATTGTCGGGCGTGGCGGTGAGACCGTTGGCGCCGAACAGTTCGCCGGAGACGTAACCCAGGTGACGCGGGCGACCGTCCTTCTCGCGGTTGATATTGGGCCAGTCGAGTTCGAGCATCTGCACTTCCATGCCCTTCGGCAGCGTCTTGCCCGCGGCCGGCGCCGGATCACTCCAGATGAACACGCCGGAATTACCGCCGGCCTCGAGGTGCATCCACTCCACGTGGAGGACGAAATTCTCGTACTGCTTCTCCGTCCGCATGACACCGATCGGCTTGCCGGTGCACATCAGAATGCCGTCGCGCACGCTCCAGGTGTCGGGCGCCGTGTTCACGTTGACCCAGCCCGTGAGATCCCGGCCGTTGAACAAGTCCCGAAACTGCGGGACCTCGGCGCTAACGCCGGACCCCACGAGAAGACCCAAACCGACCGCGATCAGCGACGCTGTGATTTTCATGCTGGCGAACAGCAAGCGCCGATAAAGCGCCGGGTTTCAAGTCTTTCAGGTCCACGCGCCCTCACCGGTATTCCGCGAGCTCGAGGATCACGCCGTCGGGATCGAGAAAGTAAACCAGCGTCTTGTCGCCGGCAGCGAACTTCACCACGCCGGCCGGGACGCGCACGGGGTCGCTGAACAGCGTCACGCCCGCCGCCCGCAGCCTCGCCGCCATCGCCGCAATATCTTCCACGCGAAACGCGAGGTGCCGCAGCCCGAGGGTATTCGCCCGGGAATTCGCCGGCAGCGCGGTCCCCGCCGGCGTGGTGTACTGCAGCAGTTCGATGCGCGGCCCGCCGCCCGGGGGTTCGATGAAGACCGCCCGCGCCTCCACCCCCTCGAGTCCGACGATCCGCCCGATCCATTCGCCGGCGAGGTCTACCTCGGCCGTCCGCCGGAAACCCAGCAGCCCGGTGTAGAACCGCACCGACCGCTCCAGGTCGGTCACGACGATGTTCAGATGATCGATGCCGCGAATCATGGCCACGAACGTAAATCCGGCCGCGACCGCCGCAAGGCCCGCGTGATCCGGGCACGCGCACCCATGCCGTTTCACTCTTTCCCTCCCTCGCCCGCTCCCTCATTCCCTAATACCAATCTCCCCAACCTTCTGAACTTTAACCACAGATCACACGGATGGGCACAGATGGACGAAACCTGCCGGACATCTGTGTTATCTGTGAAATCTGTGGTTAAGGATTCTGGGCCCTG
>JBEIHL010000298.1:0-5160 GCA_040381375.1 Opitutaceae bacterium | reverse complement strand
GGCGGCCGGTCTTTTCGTGGTCGCCGGAGCCGAAGACGGAGCCGTCGTTCTGCGCGACGTGGAAGTCGATCGTCCACGGACGCAGCGCGTCGGTGAGCTTGACCATCGCCTTGTGGAACTCGGCCGGCTCGTAGTGGTAGTTCTTCGGCACGATCCGGTGCGCCTCGGCGTTGTAGCCGAGCGTGTAGAGGTGCGTGTGCGACATGTCGGCCTGGAAGCCAACGACCTTGGGCATGCCGACTTCCTCTAGCAGGTTCACCATGTTCTTCCATGAGTGCATGCCGCCCCAGCAGATCTCACCTTCGGCGGCGAGGCGCTCGCCTTCGCCCTTCGCGATCTTGCCGGCTTCACGGAAGGTCTGCGCGATAAGTTTGGTCACGGCCTTGGGATTCTCGTCCCAGGCTTTGACGCCCGTGGCGCTGTCGATGCGGACGATGCCGTAGGGGCGGACGCCGAGCTCGCGAAGTTTCTTGGCGATGCGAACCGCCTTGCGCACGTGGGTGACGAAGTTGGCGCGGGCCTTTTCGTCGCCGCCGGCGGAGGCATCGAACCACACGGGAGCGACGACGGAACCGACAACGAGGTTCTTGGCCTTGATCTTGGCGGCGAGCGCCTTGATGCCGTCGTCGGAGATGTCGATGTCGGTGTGCGGATTGTAGAGGAACAGATCGACGCCATCGAACTTCACGCCGCCGACCTCGGCTTTCGCCGTCAGGTCCAGCATGGTGTCGAGTTCGATGAACGGTTCCGCGCCAGGGCTGCCCTTGCCGACCAGGCCGGGCCACATGGCGTTGTGCAGTTTGGGATAGTTATTTGCGGGCATGGGATAAAGCAGGTGAGAGGCTAGGGGTGAGGGGCGAGGGGGGAGGAAAGTAGCGAGTAGCGAGTAGAAGCTGTGGTGCGAACGCGTGAAGCTCGCTACTCGCTACTCACTGCCCGCTACTACCTCAGTTGAATTTGTTTTTCCGATACGCGCCCATCTCGGGGGCGTCGGGGTTCACTTCCGGGCCGAAGTAGCGAAGGCACACCAGGGGCTCGGTGCTGCTGGTGTTCTCGAACGTGACGCCGGCCGTGGCGCCGTCTTCGGTGCAGAAGTATTCGTCCTCCGTCAGCTCCGTGAAACGGATGAGCTTCGGGCTCACGAGGGGTTGGCCGTTGATCCGGCCGCTGCCCTGTACGCAAATAAGGCCGTAGGCGCCGGTGTCTTTCACGGTGCATTTCGTGCCCGGATCGACGGTGAGTTCCTTGGCGGTGAACAGCTGCTCGCCGTCGACTTTGCCGTACACGATCCAGCGGTCGACGTAGCCTTCGCTACGCGTGTCGGCGACCGGGACCGGCTCAAGGTAGTGGTTGTCCTTGAAGTTCGGGTCGACGTTCTTCTCCCAGTCGAGCTGGTCGACGATGAAATCGATGTCCCGGTGCTTTGACTTGGGCATGTCTTTTACGAGCAGCGACCACGGCACTTCGCGGCCCTCGACGAGGTTTTGATACATGCCGAAGACGTCCGAGCCCCACTGCGGCTCGTAGGTGCAGAGGGACCCGGGGGCGTGGAGGATGCACGGATCGATCAGCCAGCCGCTGCCCACCTTGAGGCGATAGGCCTTCGAGAGATCGAGGATGCCGTTGTCGCCCTTGTTCCAGTTGCGAATGCACTGTTTCACCTGCTCCTTCGTCGTGCCCGGCTCAAAGCCCATGAAGGTGTAGGGGAAATTGTTGCCGACATTGTTGTGCTGCGGCGGGAAGTAGTACGACTCCGGTTTCCCCTCCTGGCCGACCAGCTTCGCCTGTTTGGCGGACTGGTGCATATGGTGCGGGATCGGCCCCATGTTATCGAAAAACTTCGAGTAGACGGGCCAGCGCTTGTATTTCTTCCAAATGGAGCTGCCGACGAGCGTGGCGCCGCAGTCGGCCACGGCCTGCTGCAGCGTGAAACGCCGGCCGCCGGAAACGCACCAGCTCAGGCCTTCATCCCAGGCGCGGCCTTCATTGGCGGTCGGAGTGGTCGATGCGAACCAGCGTTCGTCGATGCCGCCGCGGTTGAGGCCGTAGGCATAGGTGTCGTCCGGGTGAAGTTTGATGCGCAAGCCTGGTTGCAGGAAAGAGCGCGGCACCCAGGCGGGTGCGAGGCGCAGAAGGCCGCCGGTTTCGGCGAGCGTGCCTTCCACGAGGCCTTTGACGTTCGACTTGATCGTCTTGAGTTCAGTGACGGAGGTAATCGGCATGGGCGAAACGATGATCCGGCCCTCGGCAGGAGGGCGGGCGGCTGAGGTTTAAGGGAAAGGGTACGGGCGTGCGAAAGAACATCCTACCCGAGCCGCAACGCAAACGCCTAGTAGCGCCGCGGCGAGTTTTGGTGAAATAGCGGCGGGCTCAGACATCAAACCGATGGCCCACGAAACACACCAAAAGCACGAAAGTACGGGGGCGATCGACGATCATCCTTTCGTGTATTTCGTGTGTTTAGTGGGCAAAATCTCCCCGACTTTTGCTCAGAACTTCATCCGCACCCCCGCCACCGCGCCGCGCCCAGGGAGGGGCGCGAGGTCCTTTACAAACGACGTATGCGGCCGGGCTTCTTCGTTCGCCAGGTTCGTGCCGCGGACGAAGATTTCCCAATTGGTCCGCCCCACGCTCAACGTCCGGGTGAGATGGGCACTGACCATCGTGTAGCCATCCGAAGGCGATTCGTTGGCGGCCACCCGGTTCTGTTCGAGCGTCCGTTTGACCTCGGCGCCTGCGCTCCAGCCGGCATTGGCCCAAAACAGCCCGGCCGTCAGTCGCGCGGGAGGAATCCGCGGCAGGTGTCGCGACCCTTCCCGGGCCCGCGTCAGGTCGGCCGCCAGCCGCAGGTCGAGCTGCCAGTCACTGTGATCATGGAGGTGCCAGACCGTCTCGACTTCGGCGCCCCAGAACTTTGCGTCGCGCTGAACATAACGGTACACCGGCAGGCCGCCGCCGTGCTCCTCCACCTCTTCGTCGTCGGGCGGCAGGAATTCCCAGGCCCCGTCATGCTCGATCGCCACGAGTCCGGTCGGCTGCTCGAAGATGAAATTGCGGAAGCGATTCGCGAACACCGTGACCGCGCCCGTGACGAATCCCGTCCGGCGGCGCACGCTCGCTTCGAAACTCAACGAGCGTTCCGCCGCGAGATCATCGTCGCCGATCTCGAAGGCCTGCGTGCCCGCGTGGGGTCCGTCGGCGAAGAGCTCCTGGGCGTTCGGCGGTCGGCCGGTGTGGGTGATCGAGAACGCCAGCGCGTAGTCGGGGTTCAATTTCCAGACGGCGCCGAGGGAGCCGCTGAGTTCGTTGTCGCGCCGGGCGCGTCCGCCTTCCGGCGCGACGCGGGTGCGCTCGTAGCGTCCGCCAAACTGCCAGGCGAGCGCGCCCTGCTTGAGTTCCTCGAAGGCGAAAATCGCGTCAGCGCGCGTGACCGACGGCGGCAGGAACGCCTCGTCGCCGATCGCACTGAAATTGCTGCGCGAGGACTGCAGGCCCAGTGCGCCCGTCCACGGGCGCCCGTCGCCATGCAGCAGCTCGAAGCGGGCGTCGTGTCCTTTGTTGGTGAATACGGTGCCCGCGGTGCCGTCGGGCTCGAACTCGGTGTGCCGGTAGTTGTCATGGCCGAACTTCAACCGCGCCCCGCGGAGGAACACGTGGTCGTGGTGCCATTCGGCCTGCAGGTCGGTCCGGCGCTGCCGCAGCTTGATGCGCACGCCCGGCCCCTCTTCCTCGCCCGCGGCCGCGGCTTCCTCGGCGTGCTCGTGCGCGTGCCCGGGCACACCGTACGTGGTGTTGAAACCGCTGTGGCTCGCCCCGACGTGAAATTCCTTGCTGACGTACGAGAGTCCGACGGCGCCGCTCTCGGTCTCGAGCGCGCTGTTCGGCAGCCGATCGCGAGCGAAGTCCGGGGCCGGCTCGCCGGCCTCGGCGGCGTGCTCCGTTTCCTCCGCCCGGACGCGCGCACTCTCGGCGAAGCCGGGGATCCGGACGTCGTCGGTCGAGCGGCGAAAGCCGTCGAGGTGCACCACGATCGCGTGATCGGCATTGGGCCGGATCGCGTAGTCGAACACGCCGCCCCGCGCGAATTCATGGGCCGCAGTTCCGCCCCGGACCTCGAACCCGCCGCGGATGGCCTCGGTCGGAAGGTCGGTCTCGATGCGGTGGGTGATCACGTTGACCACGCCGCCGACGGCGTTGCTGCCGTAGAGCAGTGACGCCGGCCCGCGCACGATCTCGAGGCGCTCGACGAGAAACGGTTCGACGCTCACCGCGTGATCCGGGCTCGCCACCGAGGCGTCGAGCGTGCCGACGCTGTTTTCCAGGAGGCGGATCCGGTCTCCGCCCAAACCGCGGATGATCGGGCGGCTGGCGCCGGGACCGAACGAGGTCGCGCTGATGCCCGTCTCGGCCGACAGCGTTTCCCCGAGAGTGGCCTGTTGTTTCAACAGCAGCGAACGGCCGTCGAGCACCGTGGTGGATTGGGCGAGGTCGACTTGGTTACGCTGAAACGGTGCCGCTGAGGTGATGTAGCGGTCGAGGGTGACCGTGCCGCTGGTGTGCGACGCGGCACCCGGCGTGTGGGTGTGGCCGTGGCCCGGAGCCGCAGGGGGCGCGGCCGGGGCGATTTGGGCGCGACCTGCCGTGGCGAGCAGGGCGGCGCAGAGAAGGGAGGCGGGAATCGGACTAAAGGCAGACATGGTGAGATTGGGTGCGAAACAGCTAAACGTGTGCGCCCACGCCAGTGGCGTGCGACGCGCAAACCCGTCGCGCGATCAAGCGCACGACGACGACTCAAATGACCCAGCTCAACGGTGGCCCGCGCTCCGGTTGCCGGAGATAGCGCGGTGAAACCAGAAAAACCTCGGCCGCCGTGACCGGCGAAATGCCCGCGGGCACGCTGGTTGGCGGCGTGACGAAAAGTGGTCCGACCGGCAGCGAGACCCCGCTCGCAAACAACACGACGGCGCACGTGTGGTCTGATTCCGCCGCACCATGCTGGTGGCCCGGGCAGCCGTCGTCTTGGTGCAGCAACCCGTGCGCCTCAGGGCTCGCGGCGAAAATCGTCAGCGCCAAAACCATCGCCGCACACCCCAACGCCACCATCCGACGCAGGTGGTCGGCGAAGCGGAGAGGTTTTTCGGCGGCGGGCATTGGGGGCGG
>JBEIHL010000297.1:0-5162 GCA_040381375.1 Opitutaceae bacterium | reverse complement strand
CGGCGGAGCGGACACCACGGGGGCCGGAATCGGCGGCCGGGAGAAACTCGCGACCGGCGGCGGCGCCACCGGGGCCGACTTTACCGGCGGGATCGGGCTGTGCGACAGCGTCGGAAAAGGAGCGTGCGAGGGAGCCGCGGGACGCGGTGCCGTCGGGGTGGATGGAATCCGGGCGACGGGAGGTGGCGCCGACACGAACCGCGGCGGAATCACGGGCGGGGCGGAAACCGGACGCGGAGCGGCTGCCGGAACGGGCGCGGGAGCGGGGGCCGCCGGAGCCGGAGCCGGCGCGGCAGGCGCGGGCTGCGAAGCCGCCTTGAGCGCGGCCGCGCGAGCCGCGACCGCCGCTTCCCGTTCCCGATCGATGTCCAATTTGGACTTAACGAATACTCCTGCTGGCAGCATCACCTTCGGTGCGCCGCCTTCCGTCGCACTGGACTCCGGGGCCGCCGCTTCCGGTGCGGCTACATCGGCCGCGGGCTGAGCCACCCTCTTCGCCGAGTACTCCTCGCGCAGCGCCGAGGCGCTGATGTTGTCCACTGTGCTCGACACCGACTTCACATCCTGGGCGATGATTCTGCGCTCCTTGAGGAGCGCCATCATCTCCTTGTTGTCCAAGCCGAGTTCTTCGGCCAGTTTGTGAATACGAATGCTCATGCAGCGATAGACCTGATTACGGAACGAAAATTTTACTGGGACCGCGCGGAAACGCGATGGATGATATCCGAGGCTTCCTCGGCCGTGAACCCGGCACCTTCAAGGTCACCCGCCTCGACCCCTTCGAAGAGTTCGAGGGAGACGAAGCCGGCCTTGACCAGCCGGAGGGCGAGCGGCTCGGCGATACCGAGCGTCGTAACGAGCTTTCGCTTGGCGTCGCCCTCGGGGTCGGCCCCGACGGCCTTGAATTCCTCGATGTCGAGCCGCCAGCCGATCAGGCGGGACGTCAGCCGGGCATTCTGCCCCTTGCGACCGATCGCGACGGCGAGATCATCGGTGGCCACCTTGAGGAGGATGCGGTGAGTCTTCTCGTCGAGCACGATCTCACGGGGTACAGCGGGCTTCAGCGCCTCGATGATCATCTCCCGCGGATCCGCGTAATACTTGATGATGTCGATCTTCTCGCCGCCGAGCTCACGCACGATCGTTTTGACGCGCGCTCCGCGCGCTCCGACGCAGGCGCCCACCGGGTCCACCTTCGAATCGGTGCTGGTGACGGCGATCTTGGTCCGGTAACCCGGCTCCCGCGCGAACGCCTCGATCTTCACCGTGCCGTCGGCGACCTCGGTCACCTCGAGTTCAAACAGGCGGCGAACAAACTTCGGGCTGGCGCGACTGAGAATGATCTCCGGGCCCCGCGGCGTGCTCTCGATCTCGAGCAGCAGGCAGCGAATGCGCTCACCGGGCTGATACTCTTCGCCCGGCACCTGCTCCTTGCCCGGCATCACGGCCTCGGCCTTGCCCAGATCGACGAAGAGATCGTTGTGCTCACGTCGACGCACCGTGCCCGTCACAATGTTTCCGACCTGGTCCTTGAAGTCGTCGTAAATCCGATCCTTCTCGAACTGCCGCAGCCGCTGCATCACGGCCTGCCGCGCCGTCTGGGCCGCGATGCGCCCGAGGCTAGAGGGATCGATTTCCTTCTCGAGCATTTCCCCGATCACCGCGCCCGGTTTCACCACCTGCGCTTTTTCGACATGAATCTCCGTTTTCGGATTACTGACGGAATCAACGACCTTCACCACCGACCAGGCGTGCAGCTGACCATTCTTGGGATTGATATCGATCCTCAGCTCCTGACCGGAATTAACCCCCTTCTGGGCCGCAGTCTTCAGCGCATTCGCAATCGTGGCGATCATGTCGGCACGCGGAATGCCCTTCTCCTTCTCCATGTATTCCAAGACTGATAGAATTTCGCTGCTCATAGGTGACTTAGCGCAAAGTGGAAAAAAAAAGCGGGCCACAGGGCCCACTTTTTAAAAAGTGAGTTCGATTGAGTCGGTAAAAGTAGTTACCCGTCCAAAACCTTGTCAAGCCCCCCGCCCGAACGCAGCCCCGCGAAGCGACGCAGAAATCAGCGCACGGGCTCGCGTGCCAGCAGCCAGCTGAGCAAACCTTGGGCCACCCCATTCGAAAGCGGGCGGGTCCGCCCATCCCCGTAACCCAGCTGCCGGAGGCCCGCTTTCACCACGAATGGCAGATCGCCGGGAAACCAATGGTACCACCACCCCGCGGCTTCCCACGCCGCCTCGGCGCTCAGCAGCGGCAGGATGCCGTCACAAATCAACGTATCGCGGCGCGCTCCTCCCACCGTCCCGGCAAAAAGATCCCGCCCCATCCGTTCCCGCCACCGCGAGAAGCCCGCCGCCCGCCGATTTTCAGGCGTCGATCCTGACCACTCCACCGCGGGGAGTTCGGCCGCGAGCCGGCGCACCCGCGCCGGCCAGTCGGGACATTGGTCCACCCAGTTTGCGTACTGCCTCAGGCGGGCCTTGGGGTGATTCGCCGGTCGCACCCCCTGCAGGCTCCATCCGGCGACTTCTGCCGCAAAAGCGTCCTCCGGCCGCCCCCGCCCGTTCGTCCAGTCCGCCAGCGGCCACCGCCCCGCGATCCGCAGCATCGGAGCCCGGTTGAAACGGAATCCGAGAATCTCTAGGCCGGCATGGTGACAGGCTCCCACCCAACCCAGCGTCTGCACGCGAAGTCGGGCAAACCTGACCTTCTGTTGCCAGCGTGCCGCCGCTTCCCGGCGCAACAGGTCATCCACCTCGTCCGCCGGCAGCCGCCCCAATTCCTCCGGCAACCGGGTGTGGGGGCGGTTGGCGAGAAGCTCGACCGCCTCGTCCGCCGCAAATTCCTCCAAGCCGCGGTGCAGGAGCGGCAACAACACGACGACCGCAATCTCCGTTCCATCCGCCCGGCGCGTGACGTGGCCGGCCGGCGGGGGAAAGAGCACCACGTGAAGGATCACCCGATCGTAGGCCGGATCGCGCGCGTGTGCATGCGTGTCCCAATCCGGGGCGTGAAGATGCACCTCGACATCACCGTGGACCTCCGCCCCGGGAGGCTCGCCGAACCGCAGCCGCGCGCCGATAAAATCGGGGCCGCCGAGCAGATTCCATTTTCCCGGGTACGTGATCTGCAGCCTTCGACCGTCGGTGGTGGCCAACTGAGTCGGGTCGAAATCGCCGCGCAGCCAGATCTTCTGCAGGAGTTTTTCGGCGAACGAAAAGGGACCGTAGAGTCCCTGAATTTCCGCTACAACGGCAAGGTGGGCATGATCGTCGACCCGCATGACCCAGCGGAACAGCGCGCAAGAAAGCTCGACAAGCGCCATCGATCGCGACCCCAATTTTGGGCGTTCGCGGGAGAGGTGGCAGAGTGGTCTATTGCGGCGGTCTTGAAAACCGCTGTGGGCGAAAGCTCACCGGGGGTTCGAATCCCTCCCTCTCCGCCAGCCTCCGCCGAGTCCCGCGCCTGCGGGACTGTCAGATCGTCTCTTCGTCCGACCTCTGCGAACTCTGCGTGCTCCTTCGCACAGGATCGGACTATCGGCCAATCGACCTTACAGGAGGGCGCGGAGTTAAGACGCAGAGGGCCGCGGGCAAACGACTCATCTTCGAACCCACATGCGTCAGGTCGTCGCTCAGCCATCGGTGTACCGCTTCGCGGTGCTCGGGCCATGCCCTACGTTTACCTGCTCGAAAGCACAGTCGACAACCGCCGTCACTATACCGGATTCACCCATCATCTTAGGGCGAGACTCACCAGTCACAATGCCGGAAAAAACCAGTCGAGGGTCCACGGCCGACCCTGGCGACTCATCAGCTACTTTGCCTTCGCCGATGAGACCAAAGCGCGCGACTTCGAACGCTACCTGAAGAGCGGTTCCGGCAAAACTTTCGCGAGCCGACATTTCTTCTGAGCCGGAACACCCACCCTTCTGCCGCGTAAATGAACTGCAGTTGGTTGCGCCGCGGAAGGCGCGGTGAAGGCGTCCGCCGACCTGAAAACTGGCCGGGATGCATGATCAGGGCAAGCGCCACCCGAGCGGGACTGGCAGGCCCGGAACGTTTTCATTCAGTCAGCGGACCGGCGCGAGGTCGCCGAGCGTGAACCGCGCGAACGTGACCCGCTCCCGCGAGGACTTTTCGCCGCGCTCGTAGAGACAGCCGGCGGTCGTGTCGCCGAGCATCACCAAATTCGAATAAGCGGCCGGTCCCTCGTGCAGCACGAGCTGACGCGGCCAGGTGAGGCCATCGTCGGCGCTCGCCTTGACCGTCATGCGTTCACGCTTGGTCGAGGCGGGATTCGAAAAGAGATGCAGTTTCGCCGCCGTCGCGCGCACGATGCTCGCCTGACACACCGGCTCGATGAGGTCGGGAACGTCCACCGGGGCGGTCCACGTGAGGCCGCCGTCGGAACTCGTCGCGTGAGTGCGGCGATTGCGGCCGAAATACGACCGCATGTTGATGATGAGCGTCCCCCGGCCGTCGAAGCTCTCGACCACCTGGCACTCGTTGGTCTTGGGACGGGTGACGCCCCCCAGTTTCCAGGTCGCGCCGCGGTCGTCGGAATAGATCGCATGGGCGCCATACTCGAAGGGACCGTTGCGGACCTTGCCGGCGGGGTCGTCGTAGCTGTGATCGCTCGGAATCACGAGACGCCCCGCGTGCGAACCGTGCTTGATCTGAATGCCTACGCCGGGGCCGGTCGCGTACCAGCCCCACTTGGGATCCTTGGTCGTCCGCGTAATTTCGACCGGCGGCGTCCACGTCGCACCATGATCGCGGGAGTGCGCGACCCACACGGTACGGGTGCCCTTGGTTTCCTTCCGGATGATGGCGTCTTCCTTTTCGGCTCCGATGTTGTGGGTGAGCAGCAGCGAGAGCAGGCCGGTTTTCTCATCCAGCACCGGGGACGGATTGCCTCACGTGTTGTCCGCGTCGTCCCAAATCACCTGGATCGGACCCCAGGTGCGCCCGCCGTCCGAGGAACGCTTGAGCAGCAGATCGATGTCACCTGCGTCGCCCGCGCCCGACTTGCGGCCCTCCCAGAAGGCGAGCAGGTCGCCGTTCGCGGCGCGAATGATGGCAGGAATCAGGAACGTGTGATAACCGTCTCGGCCGGACACGAAGACCTCGTGTTGCTCGACCGCGGCGCGG
>JBEIHL010000296.1:0-5162 GCA_040381375.1 Opitutaceae bacterium | reverse complement strand
TGCAACGGCCTGACCCCTGGCTACCACTGAGGTTCCGGACTTTAACCACGGATCACACGGATCGCACGGATCAGACTTCATCCGTGCAATCCGTGTGATCCGTGGTCAAAATACACGCGTCCGGCGGTGGCGTGGAGCAGCTCTTCTCGGGTGACGGGAACTACACGTAGTGCTTCAGCTCGCGGCGGTAGAATTCCAAGGTCTTGGCGAGAGCGGCGCGGAGAGTCGTTTTCGGCCGCCAACCCAGCTTTTTCCGGATCAGCCGGTCGTCCGCGTAATAGTCGCCGATATCGATCTTCTTCCGCTCCCCGGGAAACTCACGCACGACAAATTCGCCCCGGCCGTTGAGTTCGACGAGCAACTCCGCGAGGCGCCGCAGGGTCACCGGCGGCGGCCCGCCGAGATTGAACACGGCGCCGACCGCTTCGGGCCGCGCCGCCGACAGGAGGAACGCGTCCACCGCGTCGTCCACATACGTGAAGTCGCGCCACTGTTCGCCGCCCCACACTTCGATCGGCTGGCCCTCGAGCAGCCGGCGCACCCACACCCCCACGAACGTCTGCCGCGCATCCTTGATCCGCATGCGCGGGCCGATCGTGTTCGTCAGCCGCAGCGCCGTCGCGGCGATGCCGTGGACGCGAGAGTAAAGGAGGTGAAACGACTCGCCGGCGATCTTGTTGATGCCATTCACGTCGACCGGACGCAGCGGGTGCGACTCGTCGACCGGCAGATAATCGGGCCGGCCGTAAATCTGCCGCGTGCTCGCGAACACGATGCGAATGGCCGGATTGTGCTGCCGGCAGGCCTCGAGAATCGCGAGCTGCGCCCGGCAGTTGATGTCGAGGTCGGTCTGGGGATCCGTCATCGAATCCATGTGACTCGTCTGACCCGCGAGGTTGAAAAGATAGTCCTGCCCGCGCGCGAGCTCCGGCAGCCGCGGCCAGTCGCGCACGTCGGCGATGTGCACCCGCACGCGCCTGGCGACGCCGGCGAGGTTTCGCCGGTTGCCGCCGTATTCGGGCATCAGGTTGTCGACCACCGCTACCTGCGCCCCGAGCGCGAGCAGCGTTCGCGCGAGGTTCGAACCGATGAAGCCCAGGCCGCCGGTGATCAGGACGCGCTTGCCGGCAAAGACACGGCGGAGGTTCAGCGGTGCGGGCATAGGGCGGAAGCAAACGGAGTCATGCAGTCGAAGGGAGCAGGTTGAAAGTTGAAAGATCGCCCGGGGCAAACCTTCCTCGCGGGGCCGAACGATCCCGCTCCGCCGGGCGCGAGGTTCAGCGCACCGGCTGCGGCGTGAGGTGAAGTCGAAAAACGGATACGCCAAACTGCCGCGGATCACCGGGCACGCGCGCCGGCGGTTCCGGAGAGTCGAGGACGAGCGTGGATTCTCCGGGAGGTATCTCCACCGGCGGAAAGGTCACCCGGGAGCGCTGCGGTCCCATCCTGGCGCTGTCCAGCTTGGGCGGCTCCCCATTCAGGCCCAGCGTCACGCGCCGCTCCGTCGCGCTCCAACCGTCGAGCGCACCCTCGATCCGCAGCGGGTAGGCGTGCGGATTCTGCACCCGCAGCGTGGCGCGACCCCGGGTCCATTGCCAACGCTCGCCGCCCGCCGGCCCATGCTCCTCCGGATGCCAGCCGTCACCGGGATCAACCCGAATGAACGCAGGATGCCGCGTATCGACGAGCGCGAACCGTCCCGCGATCTCCCGCCGCGCCGCGTCCGGCAGGTGGACCGCCACCACGCCGCCTTCGAGGTCCCACTCGCCACGCAGCGGCGTATTGAGCCGGCCTTCGTAGGTGTGCGTCGGGAAATACTGCGGCTTGCGCAGGAGAAACGCATTCGCCCACAGGCGCGACCACATGTCGGGCACGCGCAGATTCACGGACGCCACATCCGCCATCGCTTCGACGCGCCGCAACTGCCGGAGTTCGCCGTCCACCTGCAGCGGCGGCCGACTCAGTTGCCAGACGAACATCCCGCAGGCGACGAGATTGAACCCGAGCACCACGATGGCGACGCCGCACACGAGGAGCCATTCGTACAGGCGCCGGCTCCGGCGCAATGTCACCCACCAGCAAAACGCCGGCAGCAACAGCGGATAAAAAACGGCAAAGAGCTTGTACGCATCATAGCTCGCATTCGTGCCCAGTTGCGCCGCGCGCGCCTCGAGCCAGAGGTAGGCGAGCACGATGGGCGCGGCGATGGCCGTGACCAGCCAGGCTCCGGGACTCCGCTGCTGCACCGCGCGCAGAAAGGCCCAAGCGAGCAGCCCGACGATCAAGGCGGTCAGTACCCAGCGCAGCCCGAAGAAATCCCAGGGCGCCAGATCCGGCCCCTGCACCATGCCGAGCCAGCCTTCGGTGGTCAGCGCGGGCACCGGCCAGCCGAAATCGTACGTCTGCAGGAGGGTGAAACGTTCCGCGAGTCCCGCGACGCGGCCGGAAAACAGCCCGCCGCATGCCGCGAGCGGCACCAGCATCACCACGAGCCAACGGCCCGACCGGCCCCACGCCCGGCGCCACAGCGCCAGGCCGCCCGCATAGGCGATCGCGGGCACGAGGCAGATCAGGATGAAGAAATTGTAGCTGCCGAGCACGAGCCAGTAGCCGATCGCCAGGACGGGCGCGAGCCGGACGCCGCGCCGCCACGTCAATGGTCCGCGCCACAACGCGACGCCCGCCCAGGTCAACAGCGCCACCGCCGGCGCCGCGAGCAATTGGCCCGGCGACACGTGCGCCACCGCGTACCAGAGGATCGGGCTGATGCCATACAACGCGGCCACGATCACGCTGACCCCGCCGCTATAGCCGATCACCGCACGGGCCACCCAGAACACCACCGGCAATCCGCCCGCGACCAGCACCATGGTCAGCAACGAACCAAGCTCGTGCGGGGAGCATGCCAGCACCGCACCGTTCAGGGCCAGCAACGCCGAGGGCGTGAAATGATTCAGGCGCAGCCAATAGTCGAAAAAGTTATCCACCGACATCACGCGCACGACCTCGGTGAGCCCAAGAAAGCCCTCGCGCGACGATGCGGCGAATTCCATCAGCACCCGCGCCCCGGCCGCGTAGTCGGCCGCATCGCAACTCCCCAGTGAGATCGTGGTGAGCCCCCGCGACGCCAGCAGGAGCGGCAGCACCAGGAGCGCGAGGCAGCCACCGGCCGCCGCCCAGACGACGCCGAAACGGCTGAGGTCGGTGAAAGCCGGCCCGAGGCCGCGTAACCGCAAACCGAATACCAGCAGCGCGAGTGGAACGAGTTCGCTCCACCACGCGTAGCTCAGCGTTCCGGGCAGGCCGGCGTGCGCTCCGGCCCACACCACGGCGGACTGCAGGGCCAGGCCGGCCGGCATGATCAGCACGGGCCAGAAACGCTGCCAGGGCCGCGGCATCGCCAAAATCGCCGCGCCCGCGCCCCAGACCAGCACGTGCAGCAGCAAGGCGTACGCGACGACGACGTGAATCATGGGTGGCTACGGCTTGCGCGCCACGCCGAAGACCGACGTTCCCCACGCCCAGCGGCCGCCGGCCTTCAGCCACGCGTGCTCGAGCGCCATCAGGCCGTTGAAACCCGCCTCGATCCAACCCGGATATTGCTTCACGTCGCTGGTGTCGCTCGCCGTGCGAAAGAGCTTTCGCTTCGCCCACACGGCCGGGAAGGGCAGCGCGTTCCAGTGCGTGGTCCGGCGTTCCGCAAAGCCGCCGCCCCGCAGGAGCGCGTCGATCTCCGGCCGCGTGTAGCGGTGCTTCGTCTGGCACGAGTCGTCGTGATACGACCACATCCACATGTACGCGGGTACGTTGATCACCACGACGCCACCCGGCCGCAGCACCCGGAAAAACTCCGCCGCCGCGACCTCGGGATTGTCCACCTGGCACACCACGTCCGCCGAAACAACCGCCTCGAAACTCCGGTCGGCAAACGGCAACTCCGTGATCGAGGCGACCCGCAAATCGACGTCGGGGCCGCACCGCCGGCGCGCGAGTTCACAGGCCAGCGGCATGAAATCGATGCCGGAGAATTTCCAATCCGAATGGGCCGCGCGCAGCCGCAGGATCATGCCGCCCGTCCCGCAGCCCGCATCGAGGACCGCGGCGCCGGGCCGGAGCGCGGGCGCCAGCGCCCGTCCGACATGCGCATGCAGCGATCGGAAATACCACATCTGGTCCTCCACCTCGGCGAGTTTGATGTATTCGTCGGCATTCATGCGTTGCGGCGAGGCTACACCGGCAGTCCATCCCGCCGTTGACAACGTTCATGTTCAGCCCGCATCGCCCCGGCGATGAGCGTCGGGCGTTGCGCTCAATCCGACCAATCACCCGCAGCCGGGCCCGGGATGATTCTGAACGTCGAATCCTTCAGCCCAAAGGCGCGGAGCTGGTAGCGCCCGGATCCTTGGCGCTGGGCCGGCTCCGTCGAAAGGAGGACGAAACGGTTGATCCCCGGCTCGAGCGTGAGATCGGTCAGGTCCAGACTTACCGGCTCAACGCCCGTGGTGATGCTGCGCACCGCCCGGTCATTGAGCTCCAGGGTCACCTTACGCGGGGAGGAACTGACGAGTTGAAGCTTCAGCTCGGCGCGCAGGGGTTGCGGGTAGGGATTGAAATAGGACAGCGCCGCCCGGTCACCCGCCCAGCGCACGCCGTTATCCGGCCGTGGATGCCATCCGCGGCCATACGTGAGAACGCGGCCGAGAGGCTGCACCGGCTCAGGCTTGGGATTGAGCAGGACGACCACCTGGTTGCCGACGCTGCCCTGCAGGCGCCGCGCGTAGCCCAGTTGGTCCAGTTCCTGGAGCATCTTCTCCGCGTTATCCTCGAAGCCCTTCCGATTAATGTAGAGGGCCGCAAAACCGTAGGACTCCAGCCGGCGCACGAGGGTCTCGACCGGTACGTTTTCGAGATCCCGCTGCCAGCGGCTGCGCGAGCGGAACTTGGCCGCGCCGTAACTGAAGCGCAAATTCTCTGTATTGAGAAAGAGGCGGAAGTGCTCGTAGTCCGCCAACCGGTGCGGCGGCACCACCTCGGGAAAACCCAGCACCGGCAGTTGGAAAACCATCGCGCCCTTGGGCAACGCGTCCTCGAGCAGCCGGCCCAATTCCCGGTCGGAGCGGGCGTCAGTATACATCCGGGCATACACCTCGTCGGGCCAGCGG
>JBEIHL010000295.1:0-5179 GCA_040381375.1 Opitutaceae bacterium | reverse complement strand
CGAGCGCTGCGCCGGTCTCGCGGCCACCTTGGACGACGGTGAGCACGCCGTCGGGCAGCCCGGATTCCCGCCAGATCGACGCCGTGAGCTCCGCCACGCCGGGCGCGCGCTCGCTGGGCTTGAAGACGACGGAGTTGCCGGCGAGCAGGGCGGGAACGATGTGGCCGTTGGGCAGGTGCCCGGGGAAGTTAAAAGGGCCGAGCACCGCGATGACGCCGTGCGGACGGAAGCGCGTCACGGCGGGGCCGCCGCGGAATTCGGCGCAGCGTTGCGCATACGCGTGCACCGCGTGCTCGACTTTGCCGATCATGGCCTGGACTTCCGTCAACGCCTCCCACCGCGGTTTGCCGACCTCGCGGGAAATCGCCGTGGCGAAGGCAGCGCGGTGGTGGTCGAGCCGGGCGCCGAATGCGCGCAGCAGAGCGGTCCTTTCCTCGAGGGATCGCCGCGCCCAGGCCGGGAAGGCCGCTCGCGCGGTTGCGACGGCGGCGTCGAGGTCCGCGACGGTGGCTGCGGCGCCACGCCAGACCACGTCACCGGTGGCGGGGTCGTGGGAGGTGAAGACGTTCGGCGACATGATCTGCGGTCGGCGTACGGTTTAGCGCAGCGGAGCGAACCACACGGTTTCTCCGGGTTCGACATTGAGGGCGACCGCGGCAGTGCGCGCGAGCGAGACGCTGCCGTCGTCGTGACGGAGCACCCCGCCGATGCACGCCCGGAAATCAAGCGCGCCATTGGCCAGCAGGTGAGGCTCGTGGTCCGCCGCGACTTCATTGGCGGCGCTCCGCACGGGAGCGTGCATGGCGATGCGGACGGTCCGTACGTCGCCCGTGCCCGCGCGGAGGATCGGTCCCGCGTCGAAGATATCGACCTCGCTGCTGACGGCAAAACCTTCGGCGCGCAGCAGTGCGAGGGCCGGCTCCGTCTCGCGATGGACGCGTCCGATCACGGCCTGCACCTCCGGCGGCAACAGCGGAATGTAAATCGGGTGCCGTGGCATCAGGTCGGCGATGAACTGTTTTTCACCGAGTCCGCTGAGTCGGTCCGCGTGGTAGTAGTCGAAAGGGAAGAAGGGGTGCCCCACCGCCTCCCAAAACGGAGAGCGGCCGGCCTCGTCCAGATAGCCGCGCATCTCCGCGAGGATCGTGGCGGTGAAGCGCTCCCGATGCGCCGCGATGAAAAGAAAACGAGCGAGCGAGAGCAGCCGGCCGGCGCCGCCGCGGCGGCGCTCGGGGGCCAGGAAGAGCGAACAAATCTCACTCGAACCGCGGTGCTCCGCCCGGAGATGCAGGGTGGGTATGTCGCGTTCGACTCCGAGCGGCTCATGCACGTGTCGTTCGGGCCTGATCTCATAGCTGTACCAGGGATCGTATCCACCGACGCGGGACGCGATGCCGGCGACGCCCGCGAGCATGTGCGTGTCGCTGTCCTCGAGGGCGAAGAGATAATACTCGCCACCGGGCCGCGCCACGCGCGGGCGGAAGGCGTGCCGCGACGCCTCGATTCGGCCCGCGAGGTACGCCTGATCCGCCGGCAGCGAGGTAAGGCCGCCACCCGTGCGGCCCGCGAGCGATTGCAGGCCGGCGAGGTCCGCTTCAGCAATGGGGCGAAAGACCAGCATGGGAACACAACGCGAGCGGTTCGATCGGCGGGCGGCCGGGTACCGGGCGGTGGCGCCAAACACCGCGACGGAGAACCTCGGGTGACTCCGTCGGACGTCTCGTTCTTCGGCGGAGATTCAGCGCGGCAGGGTGACCTCGCCGGCAGCGAGCCGGTGGAGAAACAGGGCGACGATCTGAGCCCGTGGCGCGATGGTCGGTACGCGGAGGAACTCGCGGTTGCTGTGCAACTGGTCGCCGATCGGGCCGACCCCATCGAGGTTCGGCAGCCCGGCGGCGCTCAGGATGTTGCCATCGGAGCCGCCGCCGGTGTGGACCCAGGTGAAGGGATCCACGCCGACGTCGCGCGCCGCCTGCTGCCACGCTGCGAACACATGCGTCTCGAGCGGCACGCATTCCTTGGGCGGACGATTGAAAGTCGCCACGTACTCGAGCTTGAAACCTTCGCGGGCGTTGATCGTCGCGGCGATCCGGTCGAGGTGGGCGAGCAGCGCGGGCCGGTCCGAAACTTGAGTGATGCGCACGTCGAGCTCGGCGACGGCGAGGTCCGGGACGACGTTGGTCGCGGCGCTGCCGCCGCGGATGTTGCCCACATTGACCATCACGCCGCGGACGTCGTCCGGGATGTGACTGGCGGCGAGGATGAAATCCGCGAGGCCGAGGATCGCGTTGCGGCCGTCGTTGGGGACTTTCGCGGCATGGGATGCGCGGCCGCGACAGGTGACGACCACGCCGCCGGTGCCCTTGCGCGACTGCACGATGTCGCCGTTGGGGCGAGCGGGCTCGAATACGAATCCGAAGTGCGCGTGGCCCGCCGCCTCGCGCAGGAGATGCGCGCTGCCATGTGAACCGGTCTCCTCGTCTGGAGTGAGCAACGCCTCCCAGCCGATGCGCGCCGCGTGGGGCGTGGCCTCGAACGCCTGCAGCGCCGCGAGCATGGTGAGCAGTCCGCCCTTCATGTCGGCGACGCCGGGTCCGTTCAGTGTTTCTGCATCGAGCCAGCGGCACGTCTGGAACGGATCGTTGGCTTCGTAGACGGTGTCGAAGTGTCCGTTGAGCAGGATCTGGATCGGAGCCGACGGACGCATCCGCAAGCGCAGCGCCGCGGCGGTGCCAGGACATTCCGGTTCGTCGATCTGGGCGCCAGGCAGGCCGGCAAACGCCGCGCGCAGAGCGACCCGCATGCGGTCGAGGCCGGCGCGATGGCCGGAGCCCGAATTGAGGTTGGCCCACGCGGTGAGCATCGCGCCGAACTCGGCGGTGCGCCCGGGCAGGCTGGCGATGGAGGGAGGCAGGGTCATTGCCGTTCGAGCAGTTGGCCGTCGACGACCGACACGGTCGAGACGACGGCAGGGTTTTTCACTTCGAGCTGGTTGAAATCGAGGCGACTGTCGGGGCCGAGTCCGATCACGCTCACGTCACGCAGCGTGAGCGGCCGGCCGGCGGCCAGCGTCTCCGGCGGCGGGCCCGGCCGCAGGAGCCAGACGCGGCCGGCTCCGGACGTAATTACCCGCGCCGTGCCGTCGGCCTCGATCGCGAGCGCCGTCCGCTCGTCGATCCCGATTCCGACCAGACGCTCCCGGCGGGCCGGTTCGGCTAGCCGGGCCAAGAAGACGAGGGCGCGGCCGAGTCGGCTGCGCTGGGAAAAATGCGAGTCGGTGATGACGCCGCGCAGACGTTGGAGGTGAAGGAAGTTGCGCTCGAGCGTTATCCGCCGGTCGAAAGGATCCTGCAATGCGATCAGGGACGTGAGCGTGCCTGGGTCGAGGGCGGAGTAGGAGAACTCTCCGAGCACGGCGAGTCCGGCACTGGTGCCTCCGAGGGGCTTGCCGGCACGGACATGCGCGTTGAGCGCCGCGCCAATCGGCGTGTCCTTCCAGTACTTCACGTAGCGCGACTGGTCACCACCCGCGAGCCAGATGCCCTCGGCCTGACGGATGATCGTGAGTACGCGCGGATCGTCGGCCGCCGCGCGCTGGTGGAAGAGCAGCGTCTCCACGGAGTCGACGCCCCCGATGCGCGAAAAGAGGTAGTCGTTGTAGCCGTCGCCGCCCGAGGCTCGCAGCACCACGATGTCGCCGCCGCCGGCTTGACGTACGAACCACCGGAACGCGTCGTCGACATCGCCGCCCCCGCCCATCAGCAGCAGCCCCCGCCTCGGTCCGCGCCGGCTTCGCATCCGCGGCCGATCCCGTAAGGAAATACTCGTAGTCGGCGCCGCGAACACCCCCCGCGAATACGGTGAGGAGGGCCAGCCAAAGGAGCAGCAAGCGAGGGATCGCCATGAGCGTAATGCAGCGACGGAACGTCGCGCGCCCAAGCGAAAACCTCCCGGCGCGCCCGTTTACCACCTTGGTTGTATGGGATTTTGCGCGCGTGAGGAGAGCGGGCGGTTAGGTTGGGCCGATGCGGAGACGTGGTGATAAGCGGAAGAAGCGGCCGATGTTCGCGGAATGCGCCGGGCGTCTGGCACGGCTTTGCCGCAATCAAGACAACCCTTGGAACAGGAAGGCCGGGAAGTGCGGGAAGTTTCAGACTCCCTCCTTCCCGAACTTCCCGGCCTTCCTGTTCAAGGTTTGGGTCGGGCTGGGAATGGCGCGAACCAGCGGCCATCTGGCTGTGATCTTAGCCTTGGCGTGTGCGGTCACCACCGGCTGCGCCAAGCGCGAGACGCCCGTCGAAGCTGGAATTCGCAACCAGGTTCTGCACCGCGGTAACAGCACGGAGCCGGAATCACTCGATCCGCATCTCGTGCGCGGCGCCGTCGAGTGGACCCTGGTGGGTTCGCTGTTCGAAGGGCTTGTCGTCCCGGACCACCGCACACTCGAGCCGCGTCCAGGTGTGGCGGAACGGTGGGAGGTTTCGCCGGACGGGTTGACCTACACGTTTCATCTGCGCGCCCCCGTGACGTGGAGCGACGGGGCGCCGCTGACGGCGCACGACTTCGTGTACAGCGCCCGGCGATTGCTGGCGCCGAAGCTCGGTGCCGCCCACGCCGAGAATAACCTGTTCTTCGTTCGGAACGCCCGCGCCTATCAGGCGGGAACCGTGACCGACTTCGGCGCCGTGGGCGTGCGGGCGCCGGATGAGCGCACGGTGGTTTTCACGCTCGAGCGGCCAACGCCGTTCTTTCCGTCCGCGCTCACGCTCTTCTTCCCGGTCCGGCAGCCGGTGATCGAGAAATTCGCGCCGATGGACGAGCGGCGCAGCGACTGGATCCGCCCCGGCAATCTGGTCGGCAACGGCCCGTTCCGCCTGAAGGCCTGGCGGCCGAACCAGGGGATCGTGCTCGAGCGTAATCCGCTCTACTGGGACGCCGCGACGGGGCGGCTGCGCGAGGTCCACTTCGCGCCGATCGAAAGTCCGTCGGTCGAGGAGAATGCCTTTCGCAACGGGCTCCTGCACCTGACGGCCTTCGTGCCTTTGAACAAGATCGAGACCTACGAGCGCGAACAGCCCGGGGTGCTGCGCACGGTCGACGATCGTGGCATCTACTTCTACACCCTCAACGTTGCCCGCGCGCCGCTCGATCGTGTGGATGTTCGCCAGGCGCTTTCGCT
>JBEIHL010000294.1:0-5195 GCA_040381375.1 Opitutaceae bacterium | reverse complement strand
CCCGCAGCCGACAGCGACAGCCGGGCTGGAGCCCGGCGCTCCCAGGGACTCAGAAGTCGAGGGTCGTGGTCAGCCGGTAGCTGCGGGGCTCGTTGAAATACACCCGGCGCACCCCGGTGTAGTTGTCGTTATAGCGGCCGATGTTGGCGCGGTACGAGTCGGAGACGTTGCGCACGTTGAGCTGCACCGTCGCATTGAGCTTGGAGCGCGGCACGCGGAACCGGTAGCCGGCGAACACGTCGCCGAGGATCGACTCGTTGCCCCAGTACACTTTGCCCGTGGCCAGATCCTGGCTGAGGAAGTTCCTGCCCTGATACCGGATCGAGCCGCCGAGGAATGCGCCCTTGAGCCGGCCCTCGCGAAACGCGTAGCGCGCGGTGCCGTTCATCTTATGCGGCCGGGTGCCGAACGGTGCGTTCTGGCGGTCGACCTGGAACGCCAGCTCGCTGTCGAGTTCCTGCACGGCTTGGTTGAACGTCGCGAGTTCAGCGGGGTTGTTGGCGAGCAACTGGCGCCACTGCGGCACCCGCGAGCCGAAGAACTCGAACACCTCGGTGAAGAAGTTTTCGCGGCGGCGCTTTGAATTCGAGTAGCTCGCCCGCAGCGTGAGGTTCCGCGTCGGATTGGCGACGACCTCGACTTCCAGGCCCTCGGTGAAGACGTCGATCGACGCCGACGTCCACGTGATCGCCTGGCGGTCGTAGTCGGCCTGCGTGATCTTTCCGGCCGTCAGCAACGACGTGAGCATGGTCGTCAAATTGTCGACCCCGAGCGCATTGCTGCCGGGCAGGATGGGCGAATCGTTGAGCTGCTGGGTCTCGAACCAGGTCGTGCGGACAAAGAGGCGGTCGTCACCGAGCACGTCGAACATGAAGCCCAGGTCGCGGCCGCGGCCCTCGGTCGGCTCGGGCACGTCGCCATTGGGAAGCACGGTGCGGTCGAACCGCGGCTGGCCGTTGTTGCGCGAGAGATTGTAGAAGAACGACAGCCGCTTCGTCGCGTGCAGCACGGCGCCGGCGGTGAAGGTCGTCGGCGTGTAGTGGTGATTCACATATTCACCGTTGAAGAACCACTCGCCCGCGGAAAGCTGGCCGGAGCGGACGCGCGGGTCGTTGGCGTCGAGCACACGCGCTTCCTGCGCGTTGCGGAACTTGATGTCGTCGCGACGGGCGCCGAGCGTCGTCACGAGCCGGTCCTTGAACCAGAAGCTCTGGGCGGCGAACATGAGGCTGGTGATTTCCTTCACGGTCTGGGTGTTCGCCCGCGCGCGGGAGGCATAAGCGGCGTGATACTGCCGGCCGTTCCAGGTGAATTCTCCGACGGGAATGCTGGGGTTGCTGCCGTAGTAGGTGCGATAGTCGCCCGCCGTGACGTAGTTCCGGCGGGTCAGCTGGTTTTGCGCGCCCTCGGCGTTGGCGGCGGTGGTGATCGGAACATTGTTCTGGTCAACGAGGATCTCGTCGCGCCACCGGCGCAGCCGGTCCTGGGTCGAGTTTTCCGCGAGCGCCGCGATGCGATGCCGGCCGAACCAGCGGTCGGACTTGCCGACATCCCAGGCGGCGCTCAGCCGGTAGATTTCGTTATCGGTCACGATCCAGTCCTTGAACCAGATCGACTCGAAATAGAGCTGGCCCGCGTACGGATTCGGCACGGAACCGGCGGCGCCGTCAGGGCGCGGCAGCGTTAGATTCGGATCGGCGCGCAGGTTGGCGCCGGCGATCGCCATGCCGTTGGCCTCGACGTCGGTCCGGTTGCGGAAGTAGGCGAGCTCAAGCACGACGTTCTGCGGCAGCCGCTGCTGCACCGAGATCTGGCGCGTGCTGAAGGTCTGGTGCCGCACGCCGCCCGGGCCGGTGAGGTTGTAGTCGTAGGGGGAAACCGACGGCGGGAGCAGGGTCTCGACGCCGTAGCGGTTCTGCGTCTGGAACTCGCCGCGGTAATTGGTCACCACGCCCGTCTGCTGGTTGAATGTGAACCGGTTGTTGTTCGCATTGAGACGGTTCGTGCCGCCCTGGGCGACGGTGCCGTCGAAGACGGGCCGACCGGCGTCCTCCCAGCCGGTGATCTGGTCCTGGCCGTTCCAGCCGAGGGTCAGATTATTGTCCATGTGGCCCTTCTCGAACGACACATTGATCGTGGTGGGTTTGAACGGCTGATACGCCGCCGCGACCGTCCACCGCGCCTGGTCGTTGAAATCCCAATGCCGCCAGCCCTGGTTGTTCTGGTAGAGGCCGAGCAGCCGCAGCGAAAGCTTCCGGGGCACGATCACCTGGTTGTGGTCGCCTTCATAGCGCTCGAAGTTCCAGGAGCCGAACATCGCCTTCAGCGTGGTGCGGTTGCGGGCGACGTTCGCCTTCTTGCCGCTCAGCGAAACCAGTCCGCCGGCCTGGCCGAGACCGAAGAGGATCGAGTTGGGGCCGCTCGCGACCTCGGCGCGTTCGACGTTGTAGAGGTCGACGGGCACGCTCGACTCGACGAAGTCGCGCGAGGCGCCGGCGGGCGAGCCGCGCATGCGGAACGAGTAGTCATTGCCGTCGGCGCCGCGGCCCTGCGGGTTATTGAAGCCGGCGTTGGCGTCCTCGACGTCGACCTCGATGTTGGTCGCGTGCGCGAGCATTTCCTCGAGATTGGTCGCCGCGATGTCGGCGAGAAACTCGGGGGTGAAGGCCGAGACCGCCGCCGGCGTGTCCTTGAGCCGCGAGTTGAGCCGACTGCCGCTGGTGGTGTTGGCCGCCTGGTAACCGACGTCGTTTTCCGCCCGCACCTCGAAGGGTGAGAGCTCAACGGGCGGGGTGTTCGGCACCGCCGCCGCGACGGAACCGGCGGGAACCGTCTGGGCGAACGCAGCGAGCGTGAGCGTGGAGCCAAGGCCAAGGGCAGCCACGCAGGTGCGAAGAGGCAGTGCAGTCATACGGGGTTCAGATGAGGTTTGCGCCGCCACGAGGATGACCGGCGGCAGCGAGGATTGGTCAGGGTAGGGCAAAAGGAACGCATCCGGTCGTAGATGGAAAGATCCTATGACGCACATTCGAGCGACGAATTCCCACCTCGGTTCGTTTTCCGCGCCGCAGAGCTGCCGTCCGCCTGGGAGCGCCGGGCTCCAGCCCGGCCCCGGTCGAGCGTCTGCCGGGCTGGAGCCCGGCGCTCCCAGGTCCCGTGGTCGCTTGCGGACGGAGGGCAAAGGCATTCCACTCGCCGCGTCATGGATGCCTATGCCCGCGCCCGCACGCTGATCGACACCGCTCACGCCGCCGACCCGGCGCGCACCGCCCAGGGCCGGCCGGCGGAGCTCGTTTACGCGGAGCGGATGGAGGCTTGGGTGGCGCGGATCGTCGCCGACGCGCCGACGCTGCTGCGACTTGCAGCGCGTTGCCAGCATCTGGAGCGCTGGACCGTGCCCCGGTCGACGTATCCGTTGGACAAGGTTGGCTATCACGCCTGGCGCCGCTCACTTTACACCCGGCAGGCGGAACGCGCGCGCGCGCTGCTGCTCGAGGCCGGCGTGCCGGCGGCGGAGGCGGCCGAGGTCGCGACCTGGGTATCGAAGACCGGGCTGAAAACCAATCCCGGCACGCAGGCGCTCGAGGACGCGGCCTGCCTCGTGTTTCTCGAGAACGAAATTCACGATTTCGCCGCCCAGCATGCGGAGTATCCGCGGGAGAAGTTCGTCGATATCCTGCGCAAGACCTGGCGGAAGATGAGCCCTGGCGCCCAGCAGGCGGCGCTGGCGCTCGATCTGCCGCCGGCGATCGCGGGGTTGGTGCGCGAGGCGGTGGGCTGATGGGTGCATTCTGGGAGCTTCGCGATGATGCGGCCGGGGACGGCCGCGCTCCCAGGAGGTTCTTTCGTTCGCTTCGCGCCGGCGGTCCGCTTTGCGGTTGAATCGTTCGCCGCTCTGCGCCGTGATCCTGACCACTCTCCCTGCATGGAACCCAACGCCGATTCCCCTGCGCAAGACCGGCGCGCTTTCCTCACCAAAGCCTCCGCCGTGGTCATCGGCGGCTCGCTCGTCGTCGCGCCCGTGGTCGCGGGCCTGTGTGTCGTTTTCGACCCGCTCCGGCGTAAGACCAAGGCCGGGGCTTCCGTCCTGGTCGCCACGCTGACCTCACTCCCGGAGGACGGCGAACCGCGGAAGTTCTCGGTGCTCGCCACGCGGGTCGACGCCTGGAACCGCACGCCCAACGTCCCGATCGGCGCGGTGTACCTGCAGCGGCTCAAGGACAACAAGGTCCGCGCCCTCAATGTCGTGTGTCCTCACGCCGGGTGCTTCGTCGACTACCGTTCGGCGAACAACAATTATTTCTGCCCCTGTCACAACAGCAGTTTCGCCCTCGACGGCAAAGTCCAGGATCCCAAGAGCCCGAGCCCGCGCGGCCTCGATGAACTGCCAGTGGAGATCCGCAACGGATCCGAAGTCTGGGTAACGTTCCAAAACTTTCGCGCCGGCGTGCACGAAAAAATCCCCGTCTGATGAAGTCCGCGCTCGACTGGCTCGACCACCGCACCGGCTACAAGCGGCTGCTGCACGAAACGCTGTACGAAAACGTCCCAGGCGGCGCCCGTTGGCGCTACGTCTGGGGCAGCACGCTGGCGTTCTGCTTCGTGATCCAGGTGATCACCGGCTGCTTCCTCTGGCTGGCGTATAGCCCGAGTTCGCAGACCGCGTGGGAGAGCGTGTACTTCATCCAGCACGAGATGTGGGGCGGCTGGTTCCTGCGCGGGCTCCATCATTATACGGCGCACGCCATGACCGTGCTGCTCGTCCTGCACCTGATGCAGGTGATCATTGACGGCGCCTACAAGGCGCCGCGCGAACTCAACTTCTGGTCCGGCATCATCCTGCTGATGCTGGTGCTGGCGCTTTCCCTGACCGGCTATCTGCTGCCGTGGGACCAAAAGGGCTTCTGGGCCACGCGCGTGGCCACGAACATCGCCGCGATCACGCCGTTCATCGGACCGGAACTGCAGAAGGTCATCGTAGGCGGCAGTGACTACGGGCATCACACGCTCACCCGGTTCTTCGCGCTGCACGCGGGCATCATCCCCGGGCTGATCATTGCGTTCATCGTCGGCCACGTTTACCTCTTCCGGAAGCACGGCTTGACCCCGAAGGAACCGCGCCGCCGGCCGGACGCCGCCTTTTGGCCCGACCAAGTGCTGCGCGACGCGATCGCCTGCCTCGCGGTGCTCGCCGT
>JBEIHL010000293.1:0-5196 GCA_040381375.1 Opitutaceae bacterium | reverse complement strand
GGTAGCTTTGCACGGAAAACAAAAAGCGAAGTTCGACGATCGGAAATGGGAAGTCTCAGGGCGGGTAGATGGGGCGGACGGCAGGGCCGGCGTGCCGCCGAGCCGCTGGCCCTTCTACGATTTCGGCGCCCCCTCGGCGGCCGATTTAGCTGCCGACTTGCCCCATGCCGCGTGCAGGCCGCACTCGCGCTTTTCGTCCGCCTTGGCGGGATCGAAATAGTCCCATTCGTTGGGCAACTGGTGCCGCGCCAAGTAGGCCTCCAGGTCTTCGTCCGAGAGGTGGAACAGCGGGCTCACCTTCAACGCCCCAAAATTCTCGTCCCGCGACACGAGATCGAGCCCCGCGCGATTCGGGTTTTGCACCTTGCGCAACGCCGTGATCCAGACCGTGGGCGCGAGTTCGCGCATCCCGCGCTGAAACGGCTCCAGCTTCATGAGCGCGCTGAACTGCTTAAGGCCCGCCTCGTCCTCCGTCGTCGGAATCGGACCATGAATCGCATCGCGATGCGCGGCGGTGAGACGCGGCAGAAACGGCTTCAAGTTGAGCCCGAGACGAGACCGGAGTTCCTCGGCATGTCGATAGGTCGCCGGGCGATTGTAGCCGTGGTCGACCCAGAGCACCGGGATGTCGGGCTGCACTTGAACCGCCAAGTGCAGAATGGCGGCTTCATACGGCCTGAAATTGGTCGAGATGATCGCGCGACCACCGGACTGGGCAATCGCCCAGCGGACGACTTCGAGGGGTGACTGCGACTTCAGCTCGGCATTCCATCGGGCAAGGTCGATATCGTTCATGGGCAGAAAAAATAACTCACGCCAGCAAGCCCACCACACCAAGGGCAGGAGTCTTTTCCGTGCAGGCCGAGATGTTCGTCGTGAAGGACTTGGAGCAAACTTCCAACATGAGAACGAGAATGCTTGCGCCTGCCCCCCAACAGGTAAAGCTCAAAAGTGATTATTATGACTAAAGATGTCATGATTGCCGCTAGAGCTTTGCCGAAGAGGCATTTGACGGATTCGAAATCGAGTCTGAGGGTCGGATTGTGAGCGCCATGCCCACTTCGGAAAACCTCGCGGGTTCACGACGGCCCCTCCCTTCCTCAGGGGAGCCGGGCGTGCTGCGCGCCGGATTGGTGGGTCACCGGGCGGCGATCCTCTGGTTGACCGGTCTCTCAGGGGCCGGGAAGACCACGCTCGCGACCGCGCTCGAGGGCGGGTTGCTGCGCACCGGGGTGCTGGCGACGGTGCTCGATGGCGACGTGCTTCGCGCCGGCCTCAGTCGGGATCTCGGATTCAGCGTGGAAGACCGCAGCGAGAACATCCGGCGGGCCGGGGAAGCGGCCACTTTGGTTGCCGCGGCCGGGGTGGTCGCAATTGTGGCGCCGATTTCGCCGTTTCGGGCCGACCGACAGCGGGTGGCGGACTTGGCGCAGGCGCGCGGCATCCCGTTTGCCGAGGTGTTTGTGAACGCGGCTCTGTCGGCATGCGAAGAGCGCGATCCCAAATACCTCTATCGACGGGCCCGGGCCGGTGAGATTCGAAATCTGACCGGCATCGATTCGCCTTACGAAGCGCCGTCAGCACCCGACCTTGAGTTGGGCACCGACGTCGAAAGCGTTGCTCAATCAACCGATCGCCTCGCCCACTTCGCGCTCGCCCTAGTGAGGCCCAATGAACAACCGTCGGGCGCTTTGCGTTCCAACATCTGACGAAATGGCCGCGCTTTCCATGACTCCTGGTCCGTTTACCCTCCACGCTTGGTGGGGGAGCTCGGCGTCCGCGCGAAATTCGTTCGCGCCCGCGCGCCGCCCCCAGGGTACTTTTATCGTATGAGTGGCACTGTTTATCTCGTGGGAGCCGGACCAGGCGATCCGGGGCTCTTGACCCGGAAGGCGCATGAATTGCTCCAAGCTGCCGACGCCATCGTGCACGATCATCTGGTCGCGCCCGAAATTCTCGCGCTCGCGGCCGCGGACACGGAGCGAATCTTTGTGGGCAAGAAGGGCGGAGGATTCTGCTGCCCGCAGCGCGACATCGAAGGTACGCTCATTGCGCTCGCCCGCGCCGGCAAGCGCGTCGTCCGCCTCAAGGGAGGCGACCCGTTCGTCTTCGGGCGCGGCGGCGAGGAAGCGGAAGCACTCGCCGCAGCCGGCATCGCCTTCGAAATCGTACCTGGCGTCACGTCCGCCCTGGCAGCGGCGGCCTATGCCGGCATCCCGCTCACCCATCGCGCTCACGCGTCCGCGGTGGTGTTTCTCACCGGGCACGAGGATCCGAACAAGGCGGATACCGCGATCCACTGGGAGGACTACGGCCGACTGGGCGCCACCCTTTGCATCTATATGGGGATGAAGAATCTCGAGACGATCATGCGTCGGCTGCAAGCCGGCGGCCTGGCAGCGGATACGCCGGCGGCGGTCATCCAATCCGCCACCACCGGGCAGCATCGGCAGTTTATTTCCACGGCCAGCCGGATCGCGCGGGAGTCGGAGACGGCGGGGTTCGGATCCCCGTCCATCGTCGTCGTCGGCGCCGTGGCTGCCCTCTCCTCGCAGCTCGCGTGGTTCGCCGCTCGGACCGAAGCGATCCCGGCATGATCGTCGCACTCATCGACAACGGCTCCCTTGAAGCCGCCGCGCATCGCAATCTGCGCCGTGTCGCCGATGCCTTGGCGGGGCTTACAGGCACGCGCGTGCATGCGGTTTCCTGGAAGCACAGTGATCGCATCGCGCCGGCCGAGCTCGACGGAACGCCCGCCTGGACGCTCGGTGCGTTCGTGCGCGCGATGCACGCGCTCGGTCAACGCGAGTTTCTCTTCGTTCCGTTCTTCATCAGTGCCCAGGGAGCGATCGGTTCGGCGTTGCGCAGCGATCTGGAAAAACTGCGCGCGGAGCTGGGTGAGCTGGACTTCGATTTCTCCCCGGGCCTCGCGTCAGGCGACGCGCTAGCCACGATCGTATCGGCCCGGATTCGCGAAGTGAAAGCCGCGCGCGCCCTCGTTTGCCCGCCGGTCGTCCTGGTCGATCACGGCGGCCCATCTCCGGCGTCCGCCGCCCTGCGCAATCAACTCGCGGCTATCGTCCGCAGCCAGCTCGGCGGCGAGACCGGCCCGGTGACCGCCGCCTCGATGGAAGGCCAGCATCCGCCGCTCCTGGCCGACCAGCTTAACGTCCCCGGCTTTGCGGAGCACGATGTCATCGTGGCGCTGCTGTTTCTTTCTCCGGGTCGCCACGCCGGGCCTGGCGGTGATATCGTGCAAATTTGCACCGCATCAGGCACCCGCTGCCACCTCACGGAGCTGGTCGGCACGCACCCGTTGGCGGTCGAAACCCTCGCTACCGCCTTGCGCGAAAAGGTTCGTTCCCTTCAACCTGTCACGTCAGCGCCCGCCGGATCCTGAGGTCCGTCCCGCCCACTTCCTTGCCGCATGAGTTCCACGCCCGAAACCAATCCGCCCACCACGCCCGCCAAGCCGCTGCACAAGAACGAGCAGCTCAAGGCGGAGAGTCATTTTCTCCGCGGCCACATTCTCCGCGACCTGGCCGATCAGTCGACCGGCGGGATCACCGAGGAGAGCGGCCAGCTCACGAAATTCCACGGTATCTACGCGCAGGATGACCGCGACCTGCGCAATCAACGCCGGAAGGAAAACAAGGAGAAGGCCTTCAGCTTCATGGCCCGTATTCGCGTCCCCGGCGGCGTATGCACGCCCGGCCAATGGCTTGCCCTCGACACCCTCGCCGACACCTACGCCAACGGCACCCTGAAGCTCACGACGCGCCAGGCGTTTCAGTTTCACGGGATCCTGAAGGGCGATCTCTGGCGCACGATCAACGGGGTGAACAAGGCGCTGCTCGACACCATCGCGGCGTGCGGCGACGTGAATCGCAACGTCATGTGCAATCCGAACCCCGAGCAGTCGGAATTGCACGGCGAAGTCTTCCGGATCACGCAGGCGATCAGCCAGCACCTGCTGCCGCGCTCCCGCGCCTACCATGAGCTCTGGGTCGGCGATGAGCTTGTCGCCGGCGGCGAGCCCGAATCCGAACCCATTTACGGCAACAGCTACCTGCCGCGGAAATTCAAGATCGTCGTCGCCGTACCGCCGAGCAACGACGTCGACATCTACGCGCACGACCTTGGCTTCATCGCCATTACCGATGCGGCCGGCCGACTCGCCGGGTTCAACGTCACGGTCGGCGGCGGCCTCGGGATGTCCCACAATCAGATCGAGACCTACCCGCGGATCGCGGACTTGATGGGTTTCTGCACGGCCGACCAAGTGGTGGCAGTCGCGGAAAAAGTACTCATGGTGCAGCGCGACTACGGTGACCGAACCGACCGCAAGCACGCCCGGCTCAAATACACGATCGAAGACCGCGGGCTGGCCTGGTTCCGCCAGGAGGTGGGGCAACGCCTCGGCTTCCAGCTCGGCGCTCCGCGCGCGTTCAAGTTCACGCACACCGGCGACCGCTACGGCTGGGTGCAGAGTCACGACGGCCGCGCGCATTTCACCCTCTTCCTCCAGAGCGGTCGCGTGAAAGACGACGCCGACTACAAGCTCAAGACGGCACTCCGCGAAATCGCCCTGGCCCACAAAGGCGACCTCCGGCTCACGGCGAATCAGAACCTGATCATTGCCAACGTCAGTCCCGCCGACCGACCGTTAATCGAGGCCCTGCTGAGGAAACACCGGCTCGATTCCGCCAACGATGCCTCTGGGCTCAAGCTCAACGCCATGTCGTGCGTCGCCCTGCCGACTTGCGGCCTCGCCCTGGCGGAGAGCGAACGCTATCTTCCTGAGTTGGTCGAAATGATCGGCGCGGAGTTCGAGGCGGCGGGTTTGCGCCACGATGACGTCACCCTGCGCATCACCGGATGCCCGAACGGCTGCGGCCGGCCCTACCTCGCCGAGATCGGCTTCGTCGGAAAATCCCCCGGAAAGTACAATCTCTACCTCGGCGCGGCATTTAACGGTTCCCGCCTGAACACCCTCTACAAGGCGAACATCGCCACGACCGAGATCGTGCCCACCCTGAGCCCGATCATTAAACGCTATGCGCTAGCAGTGAAGGACTGGGAGAAATTCGGCGATTTCGTCATCCGCTCGGGTTACGTGACTCCAACCTTCACCCCGCAGGACTTCAACGATGCCAAGGCCGTCAAGGCCACTTCGTAAACAATTCGATGCATCCC
>JBEIHL010000292.1:0-5214 GCA_040381375.1 Opitutaceae bacterium | reverse complement strand
CGAAGAAGCCCTGGATCTGCTGCGAGTGCAGATCCATTGTAAGAATGCGGTTGGCGCCGGCGGCCACGATCAGATTCGCCACGAGTTTGGCCGTGATGGGCACGCGGGGCTGGTCCTTCCGGTCCTGCCGTGCGTATCCATAAAACGGTAACACCGCGGTGATGCGCGCCGCCGAAGCGCGGCGGGCGGCGTCGATCATGATCAGCAGCTCGACGAGGTTGTGATTCGTCGGAGGACAGGTCGACTGGATGATGAAGACGTCCTGCCCCCGGATGTTCTCGTTGATCTTCACGAACGACTCGCCGTCCGGAAAGCTCGTCACCGTCGCCTCGCCGAGCGGCTCACCGATCGACCGGCAGATTTCCTCGGCCAGGGATCGGTTGGAATTACCGGTGAAGATCTTAAGCCGCGACGTACTCATGGATTGGGGGGTGGATGTTGGGGCGGCGGACCTCAGGAGGAAGACTTTTCTGCACCGGCCAACTGTTCCTCCAGGGCCCCAACCCGCCTAAAGAGGTCCGGCAGACGGTGGGTGAGCACGGCAATCCGCCGTTCGAGCATCATGGGAATGGCCGGGTTGCCGTTGACAACGCTGCCCGGCGCGACGTCGGCACTGATCCCGGCCCGGCCGCCCGCCTTCACGCCCTTGCCGATGGTAATGTGTCCCGCCACCCCGGCTTGGCCTCCCAGCACGACATAATCGCCGAGCTTGGCGCTGCCGGAGATGCCCACCTGAGCACACAACAAACAGTGCCGGCCGATGATCACGTTGTGCCCCACCTGCACCAGGTTGTCGATCTTCGTCCCCTCGCCCACCGCGGTGCGGCTGAATCGGGCGCGATCGAGGGTGCTGTTGGCGCCAATTTCGACGTCGTCGCCGATGATCACGGTGCCCACCTGCGGCACCTTCACATGACGTCCACCGCTGAACTCGTATCCAAACCCGTCGGAGCCGATCACCACCCCGGGCTGAATCTGCACTCTGCGGCCGAGTTGGCACTCGGCCGCAATGATCGCCCCGGGCATCACCCACGTGTCCTCGCCGATCACGGCGTTGCGGCCGATGAAAACCTGCGCCTGGATATGGACGCGTTCCTGGATAACGGCGCCGGATTCGATCACACACAGCGGACCGACGGTCGCGGTCGACGCCACCTTTGCGTCCGCCGCAATCGACGCGGTGGGGTGGATGCCGGGATCGGGCTTGGGCCAGAGTGCGCGCTCGATCCGGGCACACACGCGGGCTAGGGCGACTGAAGGATTGTCGACCAGAATGAACAACTGGCCCGGCGCCGGCTCGCCGGCAAAGTTGGCCGGCAGCAGGATCACGGACGCTCGCGCGGATGGGACCTCAGACTTATATTTCGGATTGCCCAGGAAAGCCAGATCGCCCGGTTCGGACTCGGACAGCGCGGAGACTCGACGAATCACGTCGGTCGTCGCACCACGCGTGCCCTGAGCTTGGACGATCGCGGCGATGTCGGCGGCAGTAAACGAAACCTCCATGCGCGGGAGCGTGAGGGATTCGAGGCGCCGTGCAATTCAGCAAACGTGACGCTCCAAACGCGCTTGCGGGCGAACGCGGAAACAAAAAACCCCGCTCGCGAGAGCGGGGTTTGGATGAATGAGATTTCGAAGTCCGTTACTTCTTCGTGCCACCGAGGCCCGGGATCGTGAGGGCCGGGGTGCCGGAGGAACCGGCGGCGGGAGTCGCGGCCGGAGCGGCGGGAGCCGTGGCGGCGCCGGCCGGGCGGTCCTTGTTGACCTCCTTGAGCACGTCCTCGGTGATGTCGTAGGAGGCGTCGGCGTAGATGAGACTGGAGATACCGATCGCAGTCGGTCCGGCGCGGTCGAGCAGGACGGTGACGCCCTTGCGCTTGGCGACCTCGGTCGCGACTTTGCTGATTTCCTCGAGCATCAGCGCGCGGAACGTGTTGAGCCGCTGGCCGAGGGAATTGCGGGTGTTCTGGATGAACGTCTGGACTTCGCGCTGCTTATTCTGGATCTGCTCGAGCTTCTTCTGCGCGGCGTCCTGAGCTTTCGTCTTGGCCTCGGCGGAAAGCGCGGGGTTGTTCGACTGGTCGTTCAGACCCTTGTAATCCTCGACGAGCGCGTTCCCTTCCTTGTTCATCTTTTCAACCTCTTCCTGCGCCTTCTGGTCGTCGGCCTGGATCTTGGCGTTTTGCTCCACCGTTTTGTAATGGGTGTCGTAGAGCTTCGCCATATCGACAACGGCGATCTTGACTGGCTGGGCGGTAGCGCCGACCGCAAGGGCGGCAAAAGCCGCGATCGCAATCAGGGAGTGAATGGAATTCTTCATGATAGTTGTTGGAGAATGAAGCCGCGAAAAGGAGCAGAATCAGAACCGGGTGCCAAAGGAAAAATTGAACTGGTTACCCTTCTTGTTGAGGACGTCACCCGTGATCGGAATACCGAAATCGAGACTCAGCGGTGCGCCGGCGACGAACAACCGGAGGCCGAAGCCGAAGTTATCGTTGTACTTGGCGACGTTGAAGTCGTAGGCCCCACGGTTTACAAAGCCGGCATCGTAGAAGATCGCGAAGCGGATCGGGCTCACGATATCCAGCGAGTATTCGGCGCTGAAGAAGCCGTAGGTCTTGCCACCAATAGGCTCGTCGAAGTTGTCGCGCGGGCTGACTTCACGGAACTCGAAGCCGCGCAGCGTCGTGGGGCCGCCGAGGTACCACTTGTTGTAATACGGAACGTCATTCGAGTCGCCGAAGTTCTGCACCACACCGCCGCGGAGAAGTAACGCTAGCACCTGCGTCTGGGTCTCGAAAACCGGGAAGAACTGCGAACCGCGAAACTCGACGCTGTAGTTGTTGTTGATCTTGCTCCCGCCGAGCGGACCGCCGGAGAAACGCGTGTTCACTTCCACCCGGTTGCCGGCGGTCGTGTTGATGATCTTGTCGCGGGTGTCGCGCACCAGTTGGAAACCGATGCTCGAGGAGGCGTTGCTGCCGGCGAGCGCCTGAATGATTGCAGACGCGGAGGGAGAGACGTCCTGAATGTCGAAGATTTCGTAGGTATACGACAGCTTGCCTTCCCAGAGCTCCCAGAGCCGCTTGCGCAGGTAGACTTCGAAGCCGGTTTGGATTTGGCTGTAGAACGTACTGTTGTACTCGGAGCTCGTCCGAAACACGCTGAAGCCAAGGCCGATCTGCCGTTGAAAGAGCCACGGCTCTTCGAACGAGAGCACGACTTCACTGGAGAGTGAACCGAGCTGCATGCGCAGTCGGAACTTTTGGCCGTCGCCTTGGAAGAAGGATCGACGGTTGAAGAGGTCGAAATTGGACTGCGACACCTCGGCGAACAATGTCGCGCGTTCGAGCGAGCTGAAGCCCGCGCCGAACGTCAGGTTGCCGGTTCGGCCTTCGCGCACGGCGATGCGCATGTTGCGCCGCCCGGGGATATTCGTCTCCTGCGGGGTCACATCGACCGTCTCGAAGAAGCGCGTGTTATCGAGCCGCAGTTGGCTGATCTTCATCAGCACCGTGCTGAAAACGTCGCCCGGACCGAGCACGAGCTCGCGTAGGATCACCGTGGTCTTGGTCTTGTTGTTACCCTCGATGACGATCGACTCGACGCTGAATTTCTCGCTCTCCTGGATCTTGTACTCGAGATCGATCGCGCCGGTGGCGACGTTGGGTTTGCGCAATAGCTGCACCCGGGTGTCGAGGTAGCCGTCCTTGCCGTAGAAATCGTCGAGCCGCTGGCGGTCCGCGTCGACCTTGGACGGAACAAACACGTAGTTGGGTTTCTGCCGCACGACGCGGGCGAGCAGAGCCGACGTGAAGAGATTGTTGCCCGAGAAACCAATCTCACCGATCCGATAGTGGCGACCTTCCTCGACATTGATGACGAGCGTCAGCTTGCCGGCCGGGGGGTCGTTGAAGAGGACTTTGTCCTGGGGGATTTCGACGTCGAGGTAGCCCTGTTCGCGGAAGAAATCGCGCAGTTTCTCCAAGTCGTCCTCGAACTGGTCGTCCTTGAACCGGCCGGAACCCGTGAGCCAGGAGAACATCCACCACCGCTTGGTCTCGATTACGCCACGCAACCGGCGGGGAGAAATCTTGGTGCCGACGAACTTGATGTCGCCGATCTTCACCTTGTCGCCCTCGCGGATCTGGAAGATGACCGTGCCGAATCCGCCGATCCGATCGCGGTCGATCGTGTAGTTGACCGAGATCTGGTTGTAGCCCGCCTTCTGGTAATACTCGCGCAGCTTTTCAGCGTCTTCCTTCACCTGCCGCTCATCGAGCGCCTGGTTCGGCTTGATCTTAACTTCCTTCTCGAGGCGCGTGCTCTTGACCTTCTTATTGCCGTCAAAGCGGACGCTGAGCACGCGGAACTTGGGCGTGACCTCGATGACGAGATTGTAAACGCGCCCCGTTGGATCCAGTTGCTCGTATTTGACTTCGACGAACTCGAAGAGGCCGGTGCGGTAAAGGGAGCGAATGTCGCGATCAAGGATGACCTCGTCGAAGTCCCCCCCCTCGCGCATCGCCATGTTGGCGCGCACGACCTGCTCATTCACGTTGGCCGTGCCGACAAACTTGATCGTGACCGAGCCGATCTTGTAGACGGGAGCCGGCTGGCCAGGGGCGGGGGCGGTCGGCTGCGCCGCCACCGGAAACACACCCGCTGCCAGCAACCCAACGACCGCGAGACACAAGGAGACGACCCTGCTCACAGGGTTACTGATGGAAGTTTTCAAAGCGAGTGATGTCTCGAAGGAAGGTGAGTTTCAGTTCTCCTACCGGGCCGTTTCGTTGCTTGGCAACGATTAACTCGGCCGAGTCGGCCGCGACCTGGAATTTTTCATCTGCATCTCGGGGGCGGGCTAGCATAAGAACAACGTCAGCGTCTTGTTCGATTGAACCTGACTCACGCAGGTCGGAAAGTTTGGGAGTGCGGTTGTCCTTCTCGGATGACCGATTGAGCTGGGATAATACAAGCACCGGGACGTCGAGTTCCTTCGCAATGGCCTTCAATCCGCGCGAGGCCTCAGCGACCTGCTGTTCGCGCGGGACTTTCGAATCGGTGGGGCTGAGTAATTGCAAGTAGTCGACCATAATGAACCCGAGCGGATGCCGTGAATGAATGCGGCGCGCTTTGGCCCGGAGTTGCATGATCGAGATGGCACTGGAATCGTCGATGAAGATCGGTGCTTTCGCGAATTCGTCGGCGGCT
>JBEIHL010000291.1:0-5266 GCA_040381375.1 Opitutaceae bacterium | reverse complement strand
GCGCGCCGAGGAGGAGTCCGAGCGGGGCGACGCCGTCGGGGAAGAAACGCTGCAGGATATTCTGACCGGCGGGATTCGGGGCGTTGGCGATCACGGTCAGCCCGCCTCCGGTCACGGCCCCGGCGACGACCGCGTACTTCAGTTCGTCGGTGAACCCCGGCACGAGCGTGGCGAGATAGGTGATCGCGGCGTTGTCGTTGAAAGCGGTCAGGATCGTCGCGCTGATGAAGAGCGAGGTTTCGCCCAGGCTTTTCAGCACGGGTTCGATCCACCAGGCTTGGAGTCCGCCGTGGACGACGAGTCCGGCGAGGAAGAACCCGACCAGCAGCGGCGCCTTGAGATCGAGCCGGCCCTGATGGTGCGCGGTGGCCTGGGAGAAGGCCAGGAAGAACAGAAACCCGCCGATGAAGAGCGGCGGGTAGTGCGCCACGAACACGGTGAAGGCCATGAAAGCGAGCTGGACGGCCGTGATCCAGCCGGGCACCGACGGATCGGAATCCTCGGTCTTGCCCGCGGACGTCACAGCCCGATTCCGCGCCATCGTGACGAATTCCCGACGGAAAATGAGATAGTAGAGGACGGACGAAATCACGATGCCAAGCGCCGCCTTGTCGCCGAAATTTTTCAGCATGAAGAGCGTGTCCCATTTCCAAGGACCCGCCACCATCAGCACGGGCGGAGCGGCGAAATGAGTGAGCGTGCCGCCGACGGATATGTTGACGAAGAGCAGCCCGATCGTGGCGTAGGCGAGTCGCAGCGACGGTTTCAGGACGTAGAATTGCCGTGCGAGCAGCAGGGCCCCGATGGTCATCGCGGCAGGCTCGGTGATGAAGGAGCCGAGCAGCGGAGCGACGATCAGAATCGCCAGCCACCAGGCCCCGGGCGTGCCGCGACCGATCGAGGCCACCAGCCGCAGCCCGCGCTCCGAAAACTTCAGCACCGGCCGGGTGCCGGCGATCGCCATGATGACCACCACGAACATCGGCTCGGTGAAGTTCACCTTGTTTCCGATGTACCCGACCACCGTGGGCCAGCCGTGGAACCAGGTGATCACGCCGGCGAGCACGAGGACCCAGATGCCGAAGACCGCTTCGACTTCCCCGAGGAAGTGCAGGATCTGCCCCTTGAAACTTACCTCGTCCGGACGGCCGTCGTCGTTGGCATTTGGATTCCGCCCGCGGTCCCGCTTCGTCAGCCGGGCGGCATGCTCGGCTTCGGCGACGTGCGCCCAGTGACGAAACTTCGCCGTCAGAAACGTGTGGATGATCGCGAGCAGGAAGACGGCCGTGGCGACCACATTGAACGGCTCCGCCCGGGCGCGGTGCAGGATGAGGTCAAGCACGCCGGCGCCGGCCGGATCCTGATAGCTGTCCAGCAGCCGGGGCAGGGCGACGGTGCCGTCCGCCGCGCTGCCGACGGCAGTGCTCAACAACAGACCGAGGAGTGGAAGCGAGAGGAGGACCGGGCGGCGGGCAAGGAGGCGCATGCAGGATCGTGGACTCGCGGGAGCGTAGGTCAGCGCGCCGGATAGCCGAGACTTTTCAAAGCGTGTTTTAGCGGGAGCGGAACTGCGGCATTACTCCGCCATCTTCACGATCCCGCGTCGGATCGCTTCGGCGGTGGCTTGCGCTCGATCGTTCACGTTGAGCTTTTCCAGGATGTGACTCACGTGCCGTTTCACCGTGTCCTCCGACACGTCGAGCACGGCCGCGATTTCCTTGTTGGCCCGTCCGTTCGCGATCAGCGCCAAAATCTCGCGCTCGCGCGGTGTGATGGCGGGACCGAGCCGGAGCGCGTTCAGCCGGTGCGCGAGTTCGGGCATGAGGTGGCGGCGCCCCTGGGCCACGCCGCGCAGCGCGTTGAGCAGTTCCTCCCGCGACGCTGACTTCTGCAGATAGCCCAGCGCACCCGCGTCGAGCGCCGCCTGGATTTCGTCGTCGCGGGCAAACGTCGAAAAAATCAGGACCTTCGCATTGCGGTCGTGCTCGCGCAGTGCCGCCGTGGCGGCGATTCCGCCCATGCCCGGCAGTTGCAGGTCCATGAGGACGACCTGCGGGCGCCATTGCTTGTAGCCGGCCACGACGTCCTCCCCGCGCTCCGCCTCGCCGAGCACCTTGATGCCGTCGTCGAGTTCGAGCGATGCCGCGAGGCCGCTTCGGACCACAAAGTGGTCGTCGACGATGAGGACGGTGAGCGGGGTATCGGACATCGGAAGAACGGACTACGATGAGGTCTGCGCCGGAACGATGCAATTGGGGTGGAGCCGCTTGTCCTCAAGCGGCTGACGTTCGACGGATCCATCGGCAGCGGATTGAGGAAAAGCCGCTCCACCTTTCAGTGCTTTCGTTTTCATCGGTGACTTGAAGGCCAACTGGATCGCTCCGCTAAGGTGGCCAGAGGGGTGCTCAACCCGTGGTTCTGCCCGCGGCTTCCGCCGCGGCGCGGGGTGGAGTCGCGCCGCCTGCATCGAGCGGTGCCGAGGGTTCGACCTTCGAGGCGCGGCGGCGCAAGGGCAGCGTCACTTCGACCGTGGTTCCCTTCTGCAGGATACTCTGCCACGTGACCTCGGCTCCGATCTTGCGTCCGCGCTCGCGCATGCCCGCGCAGCCAAAATGGCCACGGCGCCCGTGCGCCGCCGTGGCGGCGTCGAAGCCGCAGCCGTTGTCGATGATGCGCATCACGAGGCGATCGGGCATGACTTCGACGTCGATGGCGACGTGGGTGGCGCGGCCGTGTTTGCGGGCGTTGTTCACCGACTCGCGGGCGATCATTCGCAGGTCATGCACCGTGGCCGCCGGGAGCAGGGGAAGGGCGCTCTTGGTTTCCACCCGGACCACCACATCGCCGTCGCTCGAATGTCGCGCCGCCACCGCGGCGAGCGCCGTCTTGAGGTCGCCGGCCGACTCGGCGGAATCGCGCAGGTCGGAAATCAGGTCGCGCGTTTCGATCTGGATCCGTGAAACCAGATTCCGCGACGCGCTCACCAGCCCGATGCCTTTTTCGTCGCTGATCCGGGTCGCAAGGGCGTCGAGCCGCAGGCTAACTCCCGCCAGCTCCTGCTCGAGGCTGTCGTGAAACTCCCGCGCAATCCGCTGCCGCTCCTCGAGCGCCGCCTCGGCCTCGATGCGATGACGCAGCGTATCGGTCTGGCGCCGCACCTGGCGGCGCAGCACCGCGATCCAAAGCCCGGCGAGCAGCGTGATCCCGGCGAGCGCCGCGAGCATCACGACCAGCCGGCGCGGTGTCCACCAAGGCGGGGTCCGCAGCACCTCGAGCGCCGCCGGCGAGGTCGTGCGCACGCTGATCAGACCGGGTCGGCTGGCGAACCCGGGGCCGATCACCGCCGTCTCCACTTGGCAGATACCGGTGACTTGCACGAGCGTGCCGTTGGAGGGAATCTCGGTGCCGTCCGGCACACGTACCTGCACCGTCCGCTCTCCGCCGTGCAAGAGCAGCGTGGTGCCTTCCTCGCTCTTGAAGGCGTCGCGCACGATTCCCGTCAGGCGCACGAGCCGGCCGTCGTGTTTGCCCGGGTGCGGCTCGCCCGTCTTGCCATAGAGCTCTTCCGGCGAGTCGATCGCCAGCGGTTCCGGCGCGGGTCCGGCTTCCCGGGTCAGCAACTCGGCGTCCACCACGGACGCGCTGAAACGGTCCATGGCGGGAAAACCCACCACGGTCACGCGATCGCCCGGTCCGAGTTTCGCCGGTCGACCGAAGCGCACGGCGAACACCCGCTCCGCCTGCTGCAAAAAAACGAGGTCGGCGCCAAATGCGGCCAACACCACGCCGTCGATGCGCACCCGCTGTTCGCCGAGCCCGCTCGCGTTGAAGGCGAGCAGTTGCTCGGCGGAAATCTTCGGCACGTCGGTCGCCCGCGGGGCGGCGGCAATGACCTGAATCTCATTCCAGTCGAGCACGCGGATGTAGGGTTCGACGAGCTGACGGCGCGGCGTGTTGATGAGGCCGGCCGCGAGTCCGGTGACCCGCACGCGACAGTCGACGAGACCGTGATCCGCCGGCGGCGACGTTTCCACGCGCACGTCGAACACGCGCGAGCCGAGCGCGAGGCGGATCAGCCCCTTGCCCGGATTGATCGGGATCACGGAGCGCACGATGCCTTCGGCGGCGACCCGCTGGTAATGGAAGCGGCCAAAATGCAGATCGTCGTACTGCACCGGAATCCCCGGCGGGAGCGGCTGGCGCCCGAGCACCTTGAACGTGCCGTAGTCGACCCCCGGCAGGTAGAGACCCATGCGCGTCGCGCCGGTCAGCTCGATCTCGTCTCCGACCGAGGGCAACGGCGGGGTGTGGACGCGGAAGAAGGTCGTCGACGTCTCGTCCTGCACGAAAATCGACGAAACGCCATCGACAAACACCACCACGCCGCGCAGCCGGACCGGAATGCCGCGCTCCGCCTCGGCGGGCGTGAGTGAGCGAATCTCGATCGCCCGCGTGATGACGCGCTCCTGCGCCGCCGTTGCCGTCGTGAGTAACAGCAGGAGCAGAAAAAGGCGGGCGAGGCGTGGGGTCGGTTGGGGCAACGGGGGTGGGGTGAAAAAAGAGCGCGCCGCCCGATGGGCAAGAGGCTGGATAACGTTCCTCAATCCGTCGCCTTGGGGTCAAGCCGTGCCGCCGCCGTGAACCTCAGCGAAGGCACATCCAATTGGGGGACGACCCTGGGAGCGCCGAGCTCCAGCTCGGCTCGCCGGATCCTTGGGCCGCGCTGGAGCTCGGCGTTCCCAGGCGCGGAGTCAGTCGATGGGGCGCAGTAATTTGAGGACTAGGTGGTGCCGAACAGCGCCGCGATCGGCTTGCCGCCGTCGGTGATCGGGACGGGCCGGGAGGCGTTCACCAGATCCTTCGACGGATTGATGCCGAGCGCGGCGTAGATCGTGGCGTGGAAGTCGGGGACGGAGACCGGCTGCTCGACCGGCTTGCTCGAGAGCGCGTCCGTGACCCCATAGGCACCGCGGTGCTTGAGCCCGCCGCCGGCGAGGACGAGCGAGAAGGCCGCCGCCTGATGCCCGCGGCCGCCGCCGCCGTCGAACTGGCCCGGACGACCGAATTCCGTGCCGATGGCGATCAGCGTCTTGTCGAGCAGCCCCTTGTCCTCGAGGTCGGTGATCAGGGCCGAAAGGGCCGGATCCAGTTCCGGGATCAGCACGTGGTGGTTCCACTGCCCGGCGTTGTGGGTGTCCCAGCCGGCGCCGTTGATGAAATTCAGGTTGTGGGACACCTCGATGAAGCGGACGCCCGCCTGCACGAG
>JBEIHL010000290.1:0-5283 GCA_040381375.1 Opitutaceae bacterium | reverse complement strand
CCGAGCAGCGGGTCGTGCTCGCGATCGAGTTTCAGGCCCAGCACCGTCTGAAGCGTGCGGCGGAACCAGAAATCTTCGACCACGACGATCCGGCCGGCGCGCACCGCGTCATCGGTCGCAATATCGAGCGCGAGCTGCAGGCCCTTGAGCGTGCCGCGGCGTTGAAACAGTTCCGGCGCCTGACGCAGGTGGCGCCGCCGTTGCCGGGCCGGATACCAGGTGGCGAAGCCGACGCCGATCCAGCTTCCCAACCATTCGATCGCATCCTCTGACGTGCGCTCCGGATCGGTGAGCAGCCAGCTCGCCGCGACCTTGTCCTCGAGCGGCGTGAGCACGCCCTCGAAGTTGGCCAGGAACCGGCCCAGGAAATCCGGCCGCGTGGCGTCTTCACCCGGAGCCACGCGGTCCGCCGCCGGTCCGAAGAGCGTCTCGCGGTAAAGCGCCGGGAGATACTTGTCTTGGTAGGAGAAGCGCGGGCCATACGCGCGCACCGCGTGAACACACGGGGTCGCGCGCAGGTTGCCGCGCAGGACGATGCGCAGGTGAAGGAAACGACCGCGCAGCGTGCGGACCGGACGATTGGCGCGCTGCAGCAGGACGGTGAAAAGCGCGGACCGATCGCGTCCGACCGGGGCTTCGCCGAAGCCGGCGTGACCCGGAATCTCCGACGCCGCCGGAACGCGCGCGGCGTGCGGCTCGTGGCGGTTCGCCGCGGTGGCGGCGCCGAAATGATGCGGCTGCCAATCATCGGCCTGCGGCGCCGCGGCCGGGAGGTCGGAGTCGGTGGCCGCCGCGAAGAGCGTGAACCCCGTCCCCGGCGGGAGCAGCGCCTCGACGTAGAGCCGGTGCCACGCCGTGCCGGCCTGGCCACTGTCGAACGGTGCTTCGAGCGTGCCCGCGGCATCGGCGGCGAGCGCAGGCAAGGCGAGCGCGACCAGCGGCCGCGGGGTGACGCGGGCGGGAAACGCCACGGTGGGTCGGAGCGACGGATACTCGAGCCGGCCGGCCGGCCCGTGCAGAAATGGTCCGCCGTCGTGATCACGCAGTGGATACACTTCGCCGGTGGCCGTCAGGTCGCCCTCGCGCCAGACGTACACGACGGCCTCCGCCACGCCCGGGGCGAGCACCGCGAATCGGTCGGGTGAAAGCCACGCCAGGCTGAAGGGACGTTCGAGTTGCGTCAGGGTCGCGGTCGGCCCCGGCCGGCCCGACGCCTCGACGAGCCGCACCCGCGGCGCCCCGGCGTTCCACAACAGGACTGCGAGCCGGCCCTCCGGACTGCACGCGAGCGCGACGGCCTCTTCGCCGGCCTTTTTCCAGGCGCCCGGAATGACGGTGAGTTTGGGCGGGTCCGGATTCTCCTGGACGGGCAAGAAGGCCGTCGGCGGCGGTTCTGCGAACGGCGGCCGGTCCGGCCAATGCCGGCCCGAGAGCCGCGCCAGCGCTCCGCCCGCCCGGTCGAGCGCCCACCCGCCGCCGTCCGGTGAGGGCGCGAAACGAAACGCGTTGAAGCCGTTCGCCGAGAGCGTGAGCGGCGAGAAGCGGTTGCTCAGCGGATGCAGCAGGATCGCACCGCCGGTGGCGACGTACAGGAAGCCATCGGGGCCGAGCGCGAGATCGGTGATCGGGGCGGGGGCCCGCACCAGCACCGGGCTCGACGCGATCGCCTCGGGTTCGGAAAAGGCCCCGGTGGCTCGCACCGTCACGCCGTCCGGATCGACGAAGGCCCAGGTGCCGTACGCATCGCGCGTCATCGGCACGCGCGCGAGCGCGGCCCCGGCCGTCGCGGGTGTTTCCACGAACGGATCTCCGCCGGCCTGGCTCGCGAGTTGCAGGTGATCCGCCCGCAGTTCGAGCGAGCCCGGGACTTCCGGGATCCAAGGCGTGCCGCCGAGGGCGAGCCAGAAGCGTTGTCCGTTCGCGTCCATCAGCAGACTTCCGGCACGACCGGAATGGCGAACCCGTCCTGCGCCTTGCTCGGCGCCGGCGATTTGAACTCGAGGGGCGCGTCGCCGTCGGCGACCACGACGCCGAGAAGCTCGGGCAGTTGCCACGGCAGCAGGGTCAGCTCGGCGTTGTCGTTGCCGCCGGTTGAGGTGATGCGTTCCCACGCGCCGTTGACCTGGCGGAAGAGATTCGGGCCGTAGACGCCGGTGACCGCCTCGACGCGCGAGACGATGATCTCCAGCTCGCGGCGCTTCACCGTCCGGCCGAGCGGCCAGCCCGTGCCCTGCGGGCCGCCGGGCGCGAGACAGAACAAATATTTTTTCAGCGCCTCCTGCACGGCCGTGCGGGTTTCCTCGCGCCCGCCCGGGTTGTCGATGCCGACGGAGATCGCCAGCGGCACGTACTCGCAGCCGATCACGTACAGCTCGGTGCCGAGCGGTTTGCGGTCAGCCAGCCGCCTGAAGATGCTCTCGATGAATGGCCGGTCGACCCGCGGGTACGGCGCGTCCAAGCTGGCCCGATACGGCAGCGCCATCACGGAGACGACGCCCGGGACGTCGCTGCGCCGCTCCTGCGGCTTGAAGCGCGGGAGCACCTCGACGCGGCCGACGCGCACGCCGGGGGTCGTGAGAGCGAGCTGTTCGTAATCGTCGGCCGTGACGGCGCGGTCGCGATTGCGGAACAGCGCGGGAATGCGCTTCTCCGCCTCGGCGACGGTCTCGGCATCGCGTCCGCCCTGTGCCGCGAGCGCCTGCCGCACCTTGAGTTTCGCCACCGGCGTCACCGCGGGTTGCACCTGCGACAGCGCGCCGGGCCCGACATTGCCGGCCTCGCCGCCGCCGACGCGCATCTGTTCGACGCGGAAACGGGCGCCGCGCGCGGGTATGCGGCCGCGCACTCCGTCACCGAACCGCAGCGTGCCTGCTTCCGGGTCGAGTTCGTACACGGCCTCCTGCACGCCGCCGAGCGCGAGATCGTCGACGCGCCGCCAGCGGCGGTAGCCGAGCCCGGCCTCTTCGACCTGCAGGTGAAAACTGTCCGCTTCGATCCCGCCGTTCGGCAGGGTGAGCGTTTGGTCGGGCTGGCCGGTGCCCTGACCAACCACGAGTCCCGCCGTGGTCTGCCGCTGGTCGACTTCCGCCCCGTTGACGCCCGTCCACGTGAGGGCGAGGGAGTCGAGGTCGACTGCGGGCCGCAGCCGCAGCCACGCCACGAGGCGCCGCGCCTTGGTGACATCGTCGAGCCGCGGCGGCTTTCCCCCGGTGCCGGCGTCGACGTCGGTGCGGACATCGTTGGACGGCGCGAAGAACGCGGCCTTCGAAGGCAGGCTGAGCCGGACGACCCCGTTCGTCGTGAGTCCCTCGGTGGTGTCGCTGACCACGGTGAGCGGCAGAAACGCGACGCCGCGGACGTTGGCCGGGTCCGGGGTGGTGAGTTCCCAGGTGCACGGGATCGGCGTGCGCTCGCCGGCGTTCTCGCCGAAGTCGGGCAGACTGAGCTTGGGGGCGAAGGCGACGTTGAGGTGTTGCGGCCCGCCCGCTGCACCCTGGCCAAGCGTGGTCTTCACGGCATCGACCGCCGCGGCCAACTCGGCGGGCTGGCCCGTTTCGAGCGGCGCAAGCAGCGCGTACCACAGACTCTGGTCGACCGTGTCCCGTACCAGGTCGAAACCATCCGGGTCGGCCTGACCATCGGGGAACACCGGCGTCGTCAGGTACGGCACCGCGACATTGGAAACCGGATACAGGCGGGAGAGCTGCGCGATCTTGTCGCCCATCGCTTCGCGTTCGCCGGCGGAGAGCGGACGCTTCGCGTAGGTCTCGCCGACGATGGGCAGCACTGTCACCTCGCCGCGAAGCTCGAAGATCGCCGGACCCTTGATGCGGGTGAGCGCGGGCAGGAATTGCGCGGCGGTATTGGCGGGTGCGTCGAAGCCGAGGGCGACCACCGTGCGCGCGGAACGGGCGGCGCGGAGCTGGACGCCGAGCAGCCGCAGGAAGGCGAGGCGCTGGCGTTCGGGGATGAGGTTGACACGATACAACAGCGTGTCCGTGAGCCAGGCGAAGAGCTCGACGAGCGTGCGGCCGGGGTCGCCCGGCACGGGGTTGGTCCACTCCGGCGTGTGGGCAGGAATGCGCGCGAGCATCTCGTTCACCAGGTCCTGGTAGGAACGATCGTCGAGGGAGGGAACGCGGATGGGCATGACGGGAGGCGAGAGGCTAGGGGCGAGAGGCGATGGGGAGGTCAGGCGCCGAGTTCGAGGGTCAGGCCGAGGCGGCTGGCGGCGCCGGTGCGGCGGAGGCGGTAGGCGATTTCGATCCGCACCTGGCCGGGCTCGCCGGGCGGGGCGGTGACGGAGATGTCGTCGACGAGAATGCGCGTCTCGTTGCGACCGAGCTGGGCCGCGATGAGGTCGCGAATCCGGCGGTGCGTGGTGAGGTCGTTGGGTTCGTGGAGGAAATTCTCGAGGCCCGCGCCGTACGTCGGCCGCATGAGCTGTTCGCCGGGCCGCGTCTGCAGGATCACTCGAATTTGCTGCGCCACACTCTGCTCGAGCGAGGGCCAGTGGACCTGTCCGTTCGCGTCGGGCAGCGGCAGCAGCGGCCAGCCAAGGAGGGGAGCGGGGTTCATTTCTTGCGGGGGAAGGGCACGCAGATTTTCACGAACGGGAGCCAGAAAAAGATCAGGTTCAGCAGGCTCAGGAAGATGTTCAGGACGATGAACGCGCAGATCGTGATGATCGGGATGCTGAACCCGCAGATCCAATCGAGCGTAAACGACGAGCCCTGGCCCGCGTTGCCCTCGAGAAATTTCTTCGGGTCCTGGTTGAGCACATTGGCGAGCTTCGCGGGCACGGTGAACGCGACGTTCGGCTTGGCCTGCTTCAGAAAATCGGGCGTGAGATCGGGCAGCGCGATCGCCACCGGGCCGGCCGGTCCGCTCTCATACCACGGCGCGATCGAGAATTCCTCGCTGTACGGACTCCACACGATCTTCGGCGGACAGCCGCCGGGTTGCTTCACCCGGATGAACGCCCGCAGCACGTAGCGCGCGGTCGGGTCGTCGTAGCGTCCGCCGCCACTCTGGCTGCCGAACACCGCGAGCTCCGTCTCCGCGGCGGTCTGCTGCAGGATCTGAAGTATTTCCGCCGCGACCGAGGCGCTGACCTGCGGCCAGGTCCGCGGCCGGGGGCAGCGTGAGATTCGGCTTCGGCTGATCGAAATAAAGCCGCGCGGCGTCGGCCAGGTAATCACCGGCGGGGCGAGTTCGGCCATCGACCAGCGTCACGGTGAGCCGGTTCACGGTCTTCACCAGCTGCCGGCCCGTATCCGGATT
>JBEIHL010000289.1:0-5290 GCA_040381375.1 Opitutaceae bacterium | reverse complement strand
GTCGCTCGGCCGTGATCGACACTCCGCTCATTGCCACGTCGAAAAGCCCGACGCTGAAATCGGGCATCAGTTTCGGCCAGGAAGTCGGCACCAGTTCCAGCCGCACGCCTAGCGCCCGGGCCAGTCGGCCGGCCATTTCAACGTCCAAGCCGACAAACGGACTCCCGGCGTTGGCCCGGTAGCTGAACGGCGGATAGTCACCGGTGGTGCCCACCCGCAGGACACCGCGGGTCACGATCTCCTGCCGGCGATTGGCCTGCGCGCCCGTGGGCCCGATGAAACAAAGGAGGCAGCCCGCCGCCAGGAGTAATCGGAGCGGTCTCATAGCTTCGTTCCCGGAAAGGGCGAAAAAGGATACTCCCAGCGAGTGGCGGCGCCGCCGCTTCGCGTCAGCGGCCTGGGGACAGGCCGCTCCACCTCGAGGCTAAGAGTCTGGATCAAGGCCGGAAATACTCCTGCACCGTTTCCCAGGCCACCGTCTGGAGATGCCGGGCCGTTTCTGCCGGGAGCTCGGCCTGATACTTCAGGCCGACCGGCGATCTTCGAAACAAGGCGGCGTACGTGGTGCACGCCGCGAGGTAAGTGCCGGCCAGGCTCGGATGCCGCAGGTCCGCGACGTAGAGGTTCACATCGGGCCGCCGCTGGATGGAGCGCGCGAACGCCAGGCCGGCGGGAATCACCAGGGCATCGTTGGCGTTGCCCGCGCGCGTGTAGGCCTCGGCGAGTTGCGCGGTCATCTCGGGCTTGTCCTGATAAGCCCAGGACATGAAGAACACCGGCCGCGCCCCGTGCTTGCGCACGGTTTCGCTGTGCTTGCGGGCGAACTCCGTGAAAACCCCGCCGAGTTCGGGGTGCAGCGGGCACTGGCTGCAATCCATCATGATGACTACGTCGAAGGGCCGCTCGTTCCGATTGAAGCGGATCTCGTTCCCGGCTCCGAACGAATAGCGTCCGATCGCGTTGGGCCGGAAATACGAGTCCACGTCGTGCCAGTCGAGGCCGGCCCCGCTGATCGTGACCGAAGTCGCGCGGTGACGAAACTCCGGCATCCCTTCGGCCAGCAAGCCGCGAACATGGCCGTGCAGGCTGTTGTTATAGTAGAAAAAGCTGTTCCCGATATAGAGGGCGGACGCCGGCACCGGAGCGCCCACGTCCCTCACCTTGGGTCTCGTCTCGGCTCCAAACATCCCGACCGCCGCGCAGCAGCAGACGAGGGTGCTCAGCCGCCGAACTCGAATTGCGATGGAAGTCTGCATGGTGGCCAGGGAAGGGACGTCGAGGTTCAATGGATCTCACCGACTGCTCTAGAGGGGCTGCGCCGGGAATCCAGCCCGCAGTAACGCTGACTTCGCCCTGGCCGCGGCCGGCGACATCTCGGCCGGCGTTCCTCCGGCCTCACGTCAAGCACCGCGCCAACTTGGCCAAAAAATGCGGAGATGGCGCGCCGATTCGGGCTAAGTTACAGCGGGTCCCCAAGCCACAAGACCGGAAAGGAGTCATCCATGAAAACCGCGCCATCGCCCCCTCCCCGCCACCCGCCTTCTGGCGTTGGTTTCACCGAGCAGGATATCTGCAACTACGCGCATCATCTTTGGCTGGAGGACGGCATGAGTTTCGACGGTGACCCTTGGGCGGAAGCCCGGGCCTGTCTCTCCGCCAACCTCCCCCCGGCTCCAGGGAGTCAGCCGGAACGTCCGCGCGCCCCTGCCCGCGGCACCGCACGCGCGAAGGTTCCCGCTGAGGCCCGGGCGGTTCCACATCAGCCATCCCCATTTCCCCATGACAACCATTCTGGCCGCCGTTGACTTTTCCCCCGTCACCTCGGCCGTGCTCACCGAGGCCGCGGCGCTGGTGCAATCGTCATCGGGTCGCGTGATCCTGATGCACGTCACGGAGCCGACCGCGATGATCATCGATCTGGCCATTGTCTCGATGAGCGTCGCACGGGTCGACGAGGTGCGGGTGGCGCAGGCCAGGGACCATCTCGCGCGTTTGCAGCGCGAACTCGCGCCGAAGGGCGTTCGCGCCGACGTGCATCACGCGGTGGGGACACCGGTGACCGAGATCGCTGCCGCGGCCCTCGAATTCAAAGCGGACAGGATCGTGCTGGGATCGCACGGCCATTCCACCGTTCACGATCTGTTTGTCGGCAGCACCGCCGCCGGAGTGGTAAAACGCGCCCGCTGTCCGGTCGTCATTGTGCCCGCGGCGTCACAGCGGGACGGAAAGGACAACGCGACCGACGAGGTGTCCCGGCTATGGTGCGCCGTCTGAACCGCCCGCGCCGGTTGAAAGACCTCGCTCAATCCCTGGCCGGCCCGGCGGACGCCGCGACCGCCAGCGCCGCGTAGTCGCCGATGCGTTCGCCGAGCTTCGCCGGCACCACGCGGCACACTTTGCGCGCCAGCGGCAGCGCCTCCCGCTCCAACTCCCGTCGCGCGAGCGGCCAAAGCAGGCGTTGCTGGCGCGCGAAGATGCTGCCGATCACGATTACTTCCGGGTTGAGCAGATCCACCAACAGCGCGAGCCCGCGGCCCAGTTCTCGCGCCGACTGCGCCACGACGCGCGCGGCAGCCGCCTCGCCCGATCGCGCGGCGGCAAAGACCTCGTGCGCCGGCCGCCGGCGCGCATCCGCCCGGCTGATACCGCCGCCGCTACAGAATCCTTCGAACGAGCCGGCCTTGCCGTAGCCCGTCGGTCCACGCTCGCGCAGTCGCAGATGCCCGACCTCACCGGCGAGATCGTTGGTGCCCGCATAGAGCCGGCCGTCCAGAATCAGCCCGGCACCCAGGCCGGTGCCGAACGTGAGGAAGACCGCGTTGCACGTGCCCCGCGCCGCGCCCCAGCGCCACTCGGCGAGCGCGCAGGCATTGGCGTCGTTCTGCAACCGCGCCGGCAACCCCAGACGCCGTTCGATTTCCCGACAGACCGGCACGCGCGTCCAACCCGGGAGATTCGGCGGACCGAGCACGAGGCCCCGGCGCGAGTCGAGCGGGCCGCCGCAACTGACGCCGACTCCGGCGACGTCCGCCTTCGTCAGGCCATGCCGGGCGAGCAGTTGCAGGCCCAGCGTCGTGAGCGCTTCGAGCACGCGGGCCGGGGTCGAATGATCGGCGGTCGCGAAGGCCTCGCGGGCGACGATCACCGGGCGGCGGGGGCTCTCGCGCCCAAGCACCACGGCGCATTTCGTCCCACCGATGTCGAAACCGAGAAGGTAGCCCATACGCGATTGCACGCCACGGGCACGGCCCATGGCAACGCCGCGTTGAAGCTGCTTCGAGGTGAGGACTGCATCGACGGGTGGAGTCTGCGCGGGCGAGAAGAGCGCAGGAATGCGGTTTGCATCCGTCCAAACCAGGACTCGCGCGGAGGCGCAGAGATTCAACCGGCGACTTTCTCCGCGCCTCTGCGTCTTGGCGCGAGTCGTGGTATAGAAGCCATGATCCTTCGTGCCCTCCTCGGCCGGCCGACCATCGCCGCGATTTCGGCCGAACCGCCCCTTCCGATCGGTTACCTCCTAGGTGGTATGGCCACCGCGACCGGCCTGCGTTATGCTCCCCAATCGGGCGCAAGGTCATGACCTTGACGTCGCTCTGCCCAACGCAACCGAACCACCATGCCCTTCGCCCTGTCTCGCGTGACCTTCCTTCCCTTCGCGGCGATGAAAGCGCTGCTCGCCGCCCTCCTTCTGCTGCGGGCACCGCCCATGAGCTTCGCCGCCGAAAATACCGCCGTTGGCACCGTCAGCGGGCGCGTGATCGATATCGCCTCGCGGGCCGTCCTCCGCGGCGCGGACGTCTCGGTGGCAACGGCTCCCGGCCTCCGCATGGGCACGGACGCCGACGGCGAGTTCACCCTCTCCCTGCCCGCCGGCTCGCACCGGCTCATCGTCGACTACCTCGGCCTCGCGCCCAAGACGGTCGACGTGACCGTCGCCGCGGGCCGGACCACCCGTCTCGATCTCTCCCTCGGCGACCAGCCTGTAACCCTGGCTGCCGTCACCGTCGAGGCGAGCCGCTCCGGCCAGGCCCGGGCGCTCAACCAGCAGCGGTCAGCGCAGAATCTCACCAACGTCGTCTCCGCCGACTTCAGCGGCCAGTTTCCCGACAAGACGATCGCCGACGCCGTGAAGCGCATGCCCGGCATCACGGTCGAGACCGACCGCGATACCGGCGGCGTCGAGGGCCGGTACATCACCGTCCGCGGCATGAGCGCGGACTTCAACGCGGTCACGATCGACGGCGTCCGGGTCAACGTGACCGACTTCGACGGCATCACCCGCCGCGTGCCGCTCGATGTCGTCTCGTCCGACGTCGCCGACCAGATCGAAGTCACGAAGGCGCTCCGGCCCGACCAGGACGCCGACTCCATCGGCGGCGCCGTCAATATCCGCACCCGCAGTGCGTTCTCGCGCGCGGAGCGGAGCGTATCGTTCAAGGGCGCCCTCTCCTACGCGGCGATGCTCGACGACTACACCGGCGGCTACCCGTACGAGAACCCCGGATACGAGGCGGCGGTGACGTTCTCCGACCTCCTCGGCGCCGATCGTCGGTTTGGCCTCTCGCTCGCCGCCAACTGGCGCGACCGGGCCTTCGTGAAGCAGCGCAACAGCACCACCGGCTGGAACGACACGGCCGGCTTCCGCGCCGGCACCGCGACCACCCCGACTCCGCTGCGGGGCTTCGTGATGGATTCGTTCGTGCTCCAGCATTTCCACGACGACATCGAATCCCACGGCCTGAACGGCTCGCTCGAGTGGCGGCCGGTCGAGGGCCACAAGCTCCGGCTCGCCGCCTCGACCAACGCCCGCCAGACCAATCGCGGTCGCCAGCGGCAGGTGCTCTTCTTCCCGCTCGGCCGCGCCAGCGACAACTCCATCCCCGTCACCACCGCACCCACGCTCAGCGGCTCCACCTACGCCACCGTCTCCGCCGCGGGCAACACGGTCCGCCGCGAGGTGCGGGATTTCGAGGAGCTGCAGAAGACGTCCACGGTTTCCCTCGACGGCGAGTCGCGGGTCGGCGGATTCACGATCAATTATCTGCTCGGCTACAACTTCGCCAAGTGGGACGGCGGCGCCGACAGCGCGCTCACGGCGTCGTTCCAGAACGCCGGTTTCACCACCAGCTACGCGCTCACTCCCGGCGATCCCCGTTTCCCGTCCGTCGGCGCCTTCCAGACGACGACCGGGCGCGATCGCAACAACCCGGACGTCGCCGGCGTGTACACGATGCGCACGCTGAATCTCGGCACGCGCTTCTATGATGACGACGAGCTCAACGCCGCCGTC
>JBEIHL010000288.1:0-5314 GCA_040381375.1 Opitutaceae bacterium | reverse complement strand
GGGGGGGGCTTTGTTTTTTTTCCGGGGGGCGGGGGGGGTCCCCCCCCGTCTCCTCTTGGTGTGCGCGGGTTTGTCCCCCGGCGCTCCCAGGGGAGAAAGAATCACTCCTCCGCCTCAATCGGCTTCACCGGATCGATCCCCAGCCAGCACAGCCCGCCCAGAAAATAGATCGCGCCCGAGATCCAGAACGTCACGGCCCAGTCGCGCGCCGTGGCGTCGAGGATGATGCCAATGACCAGCGGCGCCACCGTGCCGCCGAATGCTCCCATCATGTTCATGCTGCCGGAGAGTGTCCCGGCATAGCGGCCGCCGAGATCCATGCACGTGCTCCAGCTCCCGGGCATGGTCAGGTCGTTGCAAAAGCTCGCCATGCCCATGGCGAACATCGCCAGCAGCGGATCCTTGATGTAGAAAGACGTGACGAGTAGCGCGGAGGCCCCGGTGAATCCCGTCAGCGCGAGCAGCTTTCGGGTGCGGGTCACATTGCGCGTGAGGCGCACCAGGTGCGGTGTCACCCAGCCGGAAACGAGGCAGCCCAGTCCGCCGACGAACAGCGGCACGCCGGCGAGGGCCGCGACCAGGACTTTCTGCGTCGTATCCGGAGTCAGCATACCGCCCAGTACCTGGCCGAGCCACTGCGTGAAGGCGTTTTGATTCAGCTCGAGCCCGCGGGTCTCCTTCAGGTACGTCGGCAGCCACGTGATGTAGAACAGCCAGCCGTAGCTCAGGCAGGCATATTGCAGCCACAGCAGCCAGACGGAGCGCGACCGCAACAGCCGGGCCCACGGCACGCGCGGATGGCCGGTGGCGTTCGCGTCGTTTTCCCGCAGCAGTTCCAGTTCGCCGGCGTTGACCTTGGGGTGATCCTGCGGGCGGTCGCGAAACGACCGGTAGAAGATTACCGCCCATACGATGCCGAGACCGCCGAAGAGCACGAACGTGTTCCGCCACGACAGCCAGGTCATGACCCAGATTACGAGCAGGGGCGTGAGCGCGCCGGCCCAGCGGGCGCTGAGCCACATGAGGGCCTGCGCCCGCGTGCGCTCTGCGGCGGGCAGCCAGATCATGAAGGCCTTGGTGAGATTGGGAAAGCAGCCGGCCTCGCCGGCGCCGAAGAGGAAGCGCGCTACGATGAGCGATGCGGCGTTCCACGCGTAGCCGGTCAGCGCGGTGAACACCGACCACATCACGACCACGCGCATCAGCACCTTGCGCGGACCGATCCAATCGCCCAGCCAGCCGCCCGGAATCTCGAACAGCGCGTAGGCGAGCGTGAAGGCTGAAAATGCCAGGCCCATCTGCGCCGAGGTTAGACCAAGGTCTTTTTGAATATACGGCGCCGCCTGCGCGATGCACACGCGGTCGACGTAGGTGATCACCGCGAGCGTGGCGGCAAAACCGAGGACGGTGTGGCGGACGCGCGACGGCGCAGGGCTGGAGTGATCGGCGGGTGGCACAGGGTGGGTCTTCTATGACGTTTCGGGCAAGACGAGTCGTACGTGCAGACGCGAAAGACGTTCGAGCATTTTGTATTCGGCCCGCAGTGGCCACCAGTCGTAGAGATAGATTTCGAGGGGCCGCCACATGGCGACCCAGCCGCCGATGGTGATGCTTTCCTCCAGCAGGTTGGGGAGGGTACCCTTGCCGAGCGCGGCGAGAAGTTCGCTGATGCCGATGCAGGCTCCGAGAAACAACAGACCGACGGCCAGGCTCACGCGGCCGCGCTTCATCAGTTGGCGGAAATCCCGTTGCTTCATCTCGGCCCGGGTGCCGAAATAGTGGCGGACCGCATCCTCGACCTCGGCGGCGCGGCCCGGCGGGGGAATCGTTTCCAGGTGCAGCGTGAGCAGGATGGATTCTCCATGCGGCGCCTCGCGGATCCAGCTCAGGATGAATTCCTCCGCGTCAGCATCAAGGTCGCGGTCGTGAAACGGCGACGGATCCATCGAATTGAAGAGCTGCGCGAGCTCGCGCAATTTCAGGCGGATCGAGACCGGAGGGGCGGATGGCATGGAGGAGTGGCGGCGCGGTCAGCGCCCGGGCTTGGCGCGATGGTCATTGATTGGCCGGTGGCGCCAGCGAGGCATGTCTTTTGGGAAAGCGAGTCGCGCGATGAGATGGCTGCCGACGGGGATAGTCACGACCTGAAGGAAGATCGCGAGGATGATTTTGAGTCCCGCGGCCTGCGACCCGAGATGCACCCAAAGTCCAAGCAGCAGCAGAAAAATTCCCACGGTGAGCGCCTTGGCCACCGCGTGGGAACGACACAACACGTCCGGCAGCCGGAGCACGCCGATGGCCGCGGCGAGGATCAAAAACGCGCCGCTGAGCACCAGGACCGAGGTGACGATCTAGCAGCTAGAAGATGAGGATCAGCTCCAGGTCGAGCGCCGTGCGCCACTGGATTGCCAGCAGAACGGTCATGCCCACGGCGCTGGTCGTGATGAGATCGAACGCCATGATCCGATCGATCACCGTCGGCCCGCGTGCGAGGCGCAGCAGGCCGAGCACGATCGCCAGGGTCAGGATCCCGAACGCGGCGTAGAGGACGTACGTGCTGATCGGGTGAAGCGCAGGATCCCGTGTTTCAGGACTCGGTCGAGTCGCGCCCGCAAGGCGACGGGGTCCTCGGTGTCGAGGGCGTGCAGCACCAGCGTGCTGAACTCGTCGGACACCGCGACCGTCGTCGAACCGGGGGTGAGGGAAATGCAATACGAGAGCAGCAGAATCTCGAAGGGCTTAAGCCTCGTCACGTCGTAGTTAATGAAGTTGGGGTGCAGCGACGCGGGCGAGCGGAACCACACGGTCCGGACGACGCTCCCGTTGGCGACGAGAAACTCCCAGAGAAATACCAGGGCGAAGCGGCCCAATGCGACCACGCGCCGAACATAGCTGCCGCTGCCCAGCACGCCGTGAAAGATCGCGATCAGGGCAAAGCCGAGCAGGAAGCCGCCCGCGAATATCGCAGCCGTCGGCACCTGGCTGAGCAGCAGCCAGATCACCGCCAGCAGGAGATTCAGCGTGAACAATCTCATGGCGCCCCGCCTCCCGTCAGCTTGCCCAGGTGTGCGAGCAACGCCGCGGCGTAGCCCTGCTGGTTGAGCAATTGCCCGGCGGCGCGCGTGGCGAGGCGCACCACGCCTTCGGCCCCGAGACCGATGGCCAGCGAGATCCCGGTCAGTCCCGCGACGACTCCTGTCATGCCCTTCCAGCGCCAGACCGCCGCGTGCACCGGCACGTCCGGGGCTTCGTTCCAGAAGGCGCCGTTCCAGATCTTCAGCATGCCGAACAGGGTCAGGATGCTCGCGACGATCGAGGCGCCGACCAGCCAGTACTCGCGCTCCTGCAGGCGAACGACGACGATCAGATACTTGCCCCAAAAACCGCTCAGCGGCGGCAAACCAGCCAGGGAAAGCGCCTGGAGCAGGAACAGCGCGCCCAGCCACGGCGTGCGCCGCCAGAGATTGCCCATGTGGTCGAGATCGTCCGTGCCATTCAGCCGCAGCGCGGTGCCGCCGATCAGGAAGAGCGAGGACTTCACCACGATGTGATGGATGATGCAGAGGATGCAGGCCGCCAGCGACAGCGGCGTGAAAAGGCCGATCGCCAGCGCCATGAAGCCGATCTGGCTCAGAATGTGGAACGACAGGATGCCGCGGATGAAGGGACGCGAGATCGCACCCATGACCGCCAGCACCATCGTCAGGCCGGCCAGCCAGGCGAGCAGGGTGTGCACAAAGGTGAGACTGTGCGGCAGGACCGTACCGAAAATCCGCCGCAGCACGTAGACGCCGACCTTCGTCAGCATGCCGGCGAACAGGGCCGCCGTCTGGATGGGCAGGGTCGGATAGCTGTTGGGCAGCCAGTAATACAGGGGAAAGAGCCCGGCCTTGATGCCGAAGACGGCGAGGAAAAGGAGCGCCAGCAGGTGCGCGCGCAGTTCCCCGGCGAGGGGCGTCGCGCGCAGGGCGATCTCCGCGAAGTCGAGCGTGCCGAAGATGCTGTAGGCCAGCCCGCAGGCGCAGATGAACAGCGCGCGGCCGAACAGGTTGATCGCCACGTAGGCGAACGCGTGCTTCACGTCCCAGTCGTCGGCCTCGAGCGTCAGGAGCGCGTACGACGCGATCAGCATGACCTCGAACGCCACGAACAGGTTGAACAGGTCGCCGGTGCAGAAGGTGAGGTTGATGCCCGTGACGAGGAACTGCGTCAGCGGCGTGCGCATCGGATGGTCGAGCCGCACCGGCATCTCCGCGTATCCGAAAAGCAACGACCCCAGCGCGATGAGCGAGGAGAGGGTGAGCATCAGGGCCGACAGCAGGTCCACCACCAGCACGATGCCGAACTGGGCGGGCCAGCCGCCGACGCCGAGCCGCGCGGGCCATTCGAGCCCGGCCGCGAGCGCGAGCAACGCGCCCGTGGGCACGAGCGGGAAGAGGAGAGCCAGCCAGCCGACCCTGGGTCCCCGCCGCCGCCCCGCCAATACGACCAGCGGACCGCCGAGCAGCGGCCGTCCGAGGGCGAGCAGGATCAAGTGGGCGGAACCGTCCGTGGTTTGCTTGCGAACGGAGGCTCGGCCTCCGGGCGCGAACGAATTGGCCGGGGCCGGGCGACTGCAAACTCCGACCGTTCGATATCCGGACGATTTTCGAACGCGTGGACTCGCGTGGCCCCAAGAGCAGGGGGAACGCAGCCCGAGACGACGCTCGCCGAAGTGGAAGGGGGGCAGACTTCGCCGCCGTCTTGCCTTCCTCCGCGTCTCTGCCTCTCTGCGCGAGCCCGCTCCGCAACCAGTCGATCCGAAACGCGCGCCCGCTGCGCTCAAGAGGCGGCGGCGCAGGTATAAATCGGCACGAAATCGGCCGGTTCGTCTCGACCATTCCGATACGGGCGATTTGGTCGGAGTCGTCCCCCCGCATGAGCAACCCCAAGTCAGTCCGCAGCGGTTCGCCCGGCGGCGCTCTCTCCGGGAAGGAGGCCGCATCGACGCAGCCCTGGCACCAACTCGAGTCCGAGGAAATCGTCCGCCTGCTGGAGGCGGATCTGCGGCACGGTTTGCGGGCGGACGACGTGCGGCGCCGGCAGGAAAAATACGGACCGAATCGCGTCACGGCGCAGCGGCACTCGAGCGGGTTGAAGCGGTTCCTGCTCCAGTTCAACCAGCCGCTGGTCTATATTCTCCTCGTGGCGGTCGCGATCACCGCGTTCCTCGCCGAGTACGTCGACTCCGCGGTCATTCTCGCGGTGGTGCTCGTCAACGCCGTCGTCGGATACCTGCAGGAGAGCAAGGCGGAGAAGGCGATCGACGCGCTGG
>JBEIHL010000287.1:0-5320 GCA_040381375.1 Opitutaceae bacterium | reverse complement strand
CACCACCGCCGAGTTGCGCGCGCGGTGTGACGCGTTTTCCGAAACCTGGATCGCGACGCAGACGAAGCAATTCAAGCGGCTCGGCGTCCTCGCCGACTGGGAACACGAGTACAAGACGAAGGCGCCCGCCTTCGAGGCCGACATCGTGCGGACGTTCGCCGCATTCCTCGCCCACGATCTCGTCTACCGCAGCAAGAAGCCGGTCTACTGGAGCATCCCTTTCGAAACCGCGCTCGCCGAGGCCGAGATCGAGTACAAAGACCACGTTTCGCCGTCGATCTGGGTGAAGTTCGCGGTGCCGGCGGATCAGGCGTCGAAATTCAATCTGCCGACGGACAAGCCGCTCTTCGTCGTCATCTGGACGACCACGCCGTGGACGATCCCGGCGAACCTCGCGATCGCGGTGCATCCGGAAGTCGACTACGTCGTCGCCGATCTCGGTGGTGAACGCATCGTCGTCGCGGCCGCGCTGCTCGCATCGGTGCTCAAGGCGGCGAAGATCGAGGCGCCGCCCGCGATCGCCCAGACCCTGAAAGGCGCCGCCCTCGAAGGCCTCGCGCCGCGCCACCCCTTCATCGACCGCGCGTCACCGGTCGTGCTCGCCGACTACGTCACGACCGAAAGCGGCACCGGCTGCGTGCACACGGCGCCGGGCCACGGCGCGGAGGACTATCAGACCGGCCTCAAGTACAAGCTCGGGATCTACTGTCCCGTGGGCGATGACGGACGTTACCTGGACGACGGTCAGATCCCCGCGGAGCTCGTGGGGCTGACCACGTTGGAGAGCGTCGAGGACCTCGCCGCGAAAAAGACGTCTCCCGCCAACATTGCGGTGCTGCGGAAACTGGATGGGGCCGGCGCGCTGCTCGCGAAGGAGCGCTACACGCACAGTTATCCGCACTGCTGGCGTTCGAAGACCCCGATTGTTTTCCGGGCCGTCGACCAGTGGTTCGTGGCGCTCGACCGGAACGGCCGGCGCGACGCGGCGTTGCGCGAGATCGGGCGGATCGCCGCTCATCAGGGCTGGATTCCCGCCCATGGCGAAGCCCGCATCCGCGCCGCGGTCGAATCGCGACCCGATTGGTGCATCAGCCGTCAGCGGGCTTGGGGCGTGCCGATCCCGGCGTTTTACGATGCGGACAAGAAGGCCTACCTGGACGCCGGCGTCGTCCGCGCCATTGCCGAAAAATTCGCGCAGCACGGGACGAACTTCTGGTACGACGCGTCGCCCGCGGAAATCCTGGCGGGCATCACGCTGCCTGCGGGCTGGCCCGCACCGACGGCGCTCACCTGCGGCCGCGACACCTTGGATGTCTGGATCGACTCCGGCAGCTCGCATGCCGCGACGCTGAAGCACGGCCAGGGCGGCACGCAGTGGCCGGCCGACCTTTACCTGGAAGGCAGCGATCAGCACCGCGGCTGGTTCCAGTCGTCGCTATGGACGAGCGTGATCGCCTTCGACGCCGCGCCGTACAAGGCGGTGCTCACGCACGGGTTCATCGTCGGCAAGGACGGCAAGAAGATCTCCAAGTCGGGCCAGTACGAGAAGCCGCCGACCTCGGACAACTACATCGCGCAATATGGCGCGGACGTGATCCGTTGGTGGATTGCCTCGCAGGATTTCCGCGAAGACATCCGCGTCTCGGACCTCGACAAGGATCTCAAGAATCCCAGCAGCATTCTCAACGTGGTCGCGGAAAGCTATCGGCTGGTCCGCAATACCCTTCGCTACCAGATCTCGAACCTGTTCGACTTCGACCTCGCGCGGGACGCCGTAAGGGTCGAGCGGATGGACACCCTGGATCGTTGGGCGCTGCATCAGACCGCGGCGCTGATCCGGGAGTGCACGGCGGCCTATGACGCTTACGAGTTCCACCGGGTTTACCAGCTCTGCAACCAGTTCTGTTCGGTCACGCTCTCGGCGACTTACCACGACATTCTGAAGGATCGCCTCTACACGCACGGCACCCAATCGCCGCTGCGGCGTTCCTCGCAGACCGCGATCTATCACATCTTCCACAGCCTGGTCCGGCTGCTCGCGCCGGTGATGACGTTCACGTGCGACGAGGCGTTCGCGTTTGCGACGGCGGGGACCGAGTACACGGCAGACTCGATCCACCTGCAGGACTGGCCCGTCGCCCCGGCCGGCTGGACCGACGCCGCGCTCGAGCAGGAGGTCGCCGCGCTGCTGCGGGTGCGTTCGCAGGTCAACGAAGCGATTGAACCGCTGCGCGCCGCCGGCCGGCTGGGCAAGTCGCTTGATGCGTCGGTCACCCTCGCCGCCGCGCCGGCCGACGCCATCGCCCGGCTGCTCGAGAAGCACCGCGATTCGCTGCCGGAGCTTTTCATCGTTTCCCACGTCGCCTTGGCCGTCGCACCGGCGGACGGTCCGCTGCAGATCACGATCCGGCCGTGCAGTGAAATGGGTTACGTGCGCTGCCCGCGCTGCTGGCGCTGGGTGCCGGCGCTTTCGGCCACGCCCCAAGGCGAGGTCTGCCCGCGTTGCTTTGAAGCCCTAAAGTCTTAGTCTGCTTTCCCCAGAACTCCCCATGGCAAAGAACCACAAGTCCAAAGCCAAGAAAGCCGCCCCGAAACCCGCTGCGAAGAAAGTTTCGCCGGCACCATCTCGCCCCGCCCCGGCCAAGGGCGCACCGGCGAAGCCAGTGGTCGCGAAGCCAGTAGCTGCAAAGCCGGTGGCGGCCAAAGCCGCTCCGGCCAAGGCCCCTCCGGCCAAGCCCGCGGCCAACGGCACGTCCGCCAAGAACTCAAACACCATGGAAAAACCGTCCAAGAAAACCGCGTTGCGCGACAGTATTCTCAAACGGAAGGCGGCCACCAAGCCGATAGCCTTCAGCCTCGATGAGGTGCGCGCCATCGCCCAGACCGTCTCCAGCAAAACCACCACTCCATTTCCCAAGGCCGCCGGCAAGTCCACTGCGGCCAAGGCGGTTGCCGCCGGTGTCGAGAAGATCAAGCCGCAGCATGTCAAGGCCGCCTCACTGGCCGACATCCTCGGCTTCAATCCGAAGAAGGGCAAACCTGCCGAGGGCATCGGTGAAAAGGAAGTGCCGGAGAAGTTCAAGCGCTACTACAAGCTGCTGCTCGATCTCCGCACCCACCTGACCGAGGGCATCGAACGCCACTCGGAGGAAACCCTGAAGCGCTCGGCCAAGGATGACGCCGGCGATCTCTCCGCCTACGGCCAGCACATGGCGGACGCCGGCACGGACACCTTCGACCGGGACTTTGCGCTGAGCATGGTCGCGACCGAACAGGAAGCCCTCTCCGAGATCGATGCCGCGATCAAGCGCATCCACGACGGCACCTACGGGATCTGCGAGATCACCCAGAAGCCGATCGCGAAGGAGCGCCTCCTGGCCGTCCCCTTCACCCGTAACTCCGCCGAGGCCCAGAAGGATCTCGAGCGCAACCGACACCGCACCCGCACCCAAGCCGGACTCTTCGGCGAGCTGGGTGAGGAAGGTGGCGGCAAGATCATGGACGAGGACGGCGGCGACGAATGAGCCCGCGCCCGGATCGCGGACGGCGGCTGGCGAAGCGGTGACGTGGTTCTGACCCCACCGCGTGAGCTTGCCCGATCCAGTCCCGTCCACGCCCGCACCCGCTTCCCCCGGGAACGGATCGACGTCGCCAACCGGCAACCGCCCACTCCCGCCGCCGTCGCGCGGTACGCGGATCCGCGCCTATCGTACGCTATGGACACTGGCCCTGTCGGTCTTCGGCCTCGACCAACTTACGAAGCTCTGGATCGTCGCCAACGTGCCGTTCGATCCGCTGCATTCGCACGGTTCGGGCGGTGACATCGAAGTCATCCGCGGCTTCTTCTACATCATCCACGTTGGCAACACCGGCGCGGCGTGGAGCATGTTTTCCGGGCGCAGCGTCACGCTCGCCATGCTCGCCCTGGTCACGCTGATCGCGATCTACTTCTGGCGCCACTCCTTGGGGCTGAAAGACCGCCTCTCGCAGGTCTGCTTCGGCCTGCTCTGCGGCGGGATCGTGGGCAACCTCGTCGACCGACTCGTGCACAAGCACGTGATCGATTTCATCGACCTGCACTTCGGCAATTACATCTACCCGACCTTCAACGTGGCGGATTCAGGAATATGCGTCGGCGTACTGCTTTATCTGTGGCAGTCGCTCCGCGCGCCGGACGGCGCGCGGAAGTAGCAGGTATCAAGGGCCCAAGTGCCAGGTGCCAAGAGCCGGGTACCAGTATCAAGTATTCAAGTACCACGGGTAAAGCATCCCGACGTCATGGGTTCAGTGTCCTCTCTGGGATCCCGGATCCCTGATACGTGTTACTTGCCCCCTGATCCTTGGCGCGCGTTCCGCCGCGCGCCTACTCCACGTTGGCCATCTGTTCCCGCACGCGCTCGAGCTCGTTCTTCAGCTCGATGACGGCCCGGGCAATCGTGACGTCGTTGGCCTTGCTGCCGATGGTGTTCACCTCGCGGCCGATCTCCTGCAGCAAAAACTCCGCCTTGCGGCCAATCTCGCCCTCGGATTTCAGCAGGGCGGAAAACTGCTCCAGGTGACTGCGCAAGCGGGTGATTTCCTCCGTCACATCGCAGCGGTCGGCAAAAAGCGCGATCTCGCGCAGCACGCGTTCGTCGTTGAGATCCAGCTCGAGTCCGGCCTCGCGCAGCCGCTTCAGCAGTTGCTCGCGATAGTTGGCCGGCACCTGCGGCGCGCGCGACGCGATCCCTTCGACCAGCCGGTGCAGCGTCTCGGCTCGGCGGATGAAATCGACCAGCAGCGCCTCACCCTCGCGCGCCCGCATCGCGGCAAAACTGCGGAGCGCGGTCTCGACCGCCTCGGCCACGATCGGCTGAGCGGCATCGGTCGCGGGGAAGCCGTCCGACCGGCGCTGGGAGTTGACGATCTGCCAGAGCAACTCAGGAGTCGGGCGGAAAGGGACGCCCGTCTTTTCCGCAAATGCCTTCAGTCGTTCGAGCACGGCGGTCGCCGCGGACTCGTCCCACGTGGATTCGGTGGCGGCGCGGGCGCCGGTGACCTCGACGTCGACATGCACCTTGCCCCGGGTCGCATAGCGGCGCACCTGTTCCCCAATCGCGGCCTCCATGCTCTCCCACTCCTCCGGGAGCCCGATGGTGAGGTCGAGCGTCTTGCGGTTGACCGAGCTGACCTGGACGGTGAGCGAAAGACTTTCGATCGCGGACGTGGAGCGGCCGTAGCCCGTCATGCTGCGCATGACGGAAGTAACAAGGATCAAGAGCCAAGTGGCAAGTGGTTGGAGTCACTGCGTGTCGTCTTTCGCGGCGATGGCCGAAAAGAT
>JBEIHL010000286.1:0-5337 GCA_040381375.1 Opitutaceae bacterium | reverse complement strand
GCTCACAACTGCCTGCTCGCGCGACGCATGGCGGAGCGCGGGGTGCGTTTCAGCCAGATCTTCCACCGCGGCTGGGATCGTCACAGCAAGTTGCCGGAAAAACTGCCCAAGCTATGCGAGGACATCGACCAGCCGTGCTACGCCCTCCACCAGCTCGGACTCGATCACAACCGGCTCACCTTCCGCTTCCAGGGTCTCGACCAGAAGCTGACGGGAACGAATCCCGCCCACGTCGTGCGTGGGCTGATCGCATGAGCACCGCGACGGGCAAGCTGCCGTTTCCCCGGACGCCGGCCGAGTCCGCGCGCTACCGGATTTGGGACTGCTACGGGCTGCTGTCGTGGGCGCGCGGCGGCACGGCCAAGTCGGCGGGCCAGCCGCAGACCATCGAGGAGTCTTACCAGGCGATCCGGCCGCAGCTTGAACGGTTCGCGTTCGAGCGGTTTTGTCCGCTGCTGCGACTCACGCCGGCCGAGACTCCCGACATCGTGCGCTGCCTCGAGCGCTGGCCGGGCCGGCTGCTGGGCTTCACGTACATTCACGCGACCGACGTGAAGGTCGCGCTCGCGGAGCTCGACCGCTGGATCAAGGACGGCCCGATGGTCGGCATCTACCTGCCCAGCTCGGCGCAGAACGTGCCCTGCACGCACGCCAATTACGATCCGATCATGCGCCGCGCGCATGAACTCGGCGCCGTGATCCAGCAGCACACCTGGTTCAAGACCCAGGGGAAAGACAGCGCGGGCGAGTCCACGCCCTCGGAACTGGCGGAGCTGGCCCGGCGTCATCCCGACATCACGTTCGTCTGCGTGCACGCCGGCGGCGAATGGGAGAAGGGCATCCGCGCGGTGCGCGACTGCGGCAACGTCGTGGTGGAGACCTCGGGCTTCGATCCCACCGCCGGGTTCATCGAGATGGCCGTGCGCGAACTCGGGGCGAACCGGATCATCTTCGGCAGCCACGCGCCGAGCCGCAGCTTCGGCACCGAGTTGTCGAAAATTCTCGGCGCGAACATCAGCGAGGCGGACAAGTTCATGATCTTGGGCGAGAACTTTCGCCGCCTGCTCGCGCCGCTGCTGCGGCGCCGCGGCTGGTCGCTGACGTGAGAGCACGGGAGTTATACCAATCTCCCCAAACGTATAGACTTTGACCACAGATCACGCAGATGGGCACAGATAGACGGAATCGACGGGCCATCTGTGCTGTCGGTGAAATCTGTGGTCAATCACTCCGGGCGCTGCAGAGTAAGATTCGTAAGGGCGTTTGGTTTTGAACATGCGACAAATCGTTTTTGGGATACAGCTGGTGATGGCCGGGCTCGCGATCCTGCTCGGGCCGGGTTTCGGCGCTGAGCCGGCGCCATCCGCGGTAAAGGCCGCGAAGGAGGCGCCGCGGCCGCCGTTGCGCGTGTGCCTGGTGTCGGGGGCCAACGACTCCAAACCCTACGCGACCGACACCACGCTGAAGGAGTTGGCCGACTACCTGCGCCAGGAAGACAGGATGGTGTGCGAGGTCGTCGTGATGAACCCGGCCAGAACCGGTTTCGTGAGCCTGGAGCGTTTGCTCGCGGCCGACGCGGCGATCTTCTTCGTGCGCCGCAAGACGCCGGACGCGGCGCAGCTGGCGATCCTGCGGCAGTTCTTCGCGTCGGGAAAGGGTTTCATCGCGCTGCGTTCGACGAGCCATGCGTGGGACAACTGGCGGGACTTCGACGTCGAGGTGCTGGGCGCGCGGTATGGGCGCAATGGCACGGGCGATTTCGGCAACGCTGAGCGTCTCGTCTTCAAGACTCATCCGATTTGGGAGGGCGTAACCAATCCGACGAAGATCGGCGTGGCCCTGACCACGCGGCGCGACCTGTACCGTTAAGATGAGTGGGCGCCCGACCTCGATATCATCCTCGAGGGTGAAACCACGAACGGCCGGATGCCCGTGGCATGGACGCGCACGGGCGAGGGCGGCGCGCGGCTCTTCCATGTCGCGTTGGGCTACGCCGAGGCAGTGGCGATGCCGGGCTATCGCCGGATGGTGCGCAACGCACTCTATTGGGTGACCAAAACGCCGGTGCCGGTTGACCGACCGGCGGCGAAGAAGACGGAAGACTGAAATCTCGCGCCCGCTGCGCTCGAGGCGCGAAGGCGCAGAGAAGGCGGTTTTCTCCGCGCCTCCGCGTCTCTGCGCGAGAACCTCTATTTCCGCTGACCGGTCAGCTTCAAATAAGCCTCCGCATAACGTCGCCCGAGCGTGCGGTACGAGTCGGCGTCGAAGTGCACCTTGTCGCCCTTGTGGTTGAGTCCTTCTGCGCTGACGTAGGCGGTGTGCGGCACTTTAGCGGGTAGATTCCGGTGGATTTGGTCGACCTGGATTTTGGCGGCGTCCCAGGGTATGCCTTCGAATTTTCCCATCTGGCCCGCCATGAACGGCACCGCGGGCGCGTTGAGCTCCTGCCGCAGCCGTGCGATCAGGTCGTGCAGTCTTGCCTCGTAGGCGGGAGCGAGTTCCGGCTTCGAGTCGGATTCGCCCTGATGCCAGAGGATGCCTTGCAACGTGCCGGCACGCAGCGCGATCTTCGCGCGGCGGATGGCATCGTCCCACGGGTGGCTCTTCGTCGGCTCGTAGTACTCACCCGGCCGCCACACATCGATTGGTGAACCGCCCACGGCGCACGGTATCAACCCAATGGTTACGCCCGGGGTGGCTTGAGCGATCTCGATGCCGAAGGTGCGGCCGAGGCCGACGCCCACTGCATTGGGTTTGTCGAAATGCAGCGGGTCGACGGCCGGCACCCATTCGCCCGCCTGGTTGAGCATCAGCACCCGCGCGGGCGCGGTCTTGTCCGCCGGCGCCAACACGCCGCGACCGGCCATGTTCGACTGACCTACGAGGAGAAACAGGTGAAACGATTCCTTCGGCGGGAGATCAGCGGCCGTCGCGACTACGGACAGGACTGGGAGGACAAGGCCCAGGACAAGAGTGGAGAAGATGCGACGGGTCATGGAGCAAGAACTTTAGGTTGGGGGGCGAGAACCGCGATCCAGTTGACCGCGGATTACGCGGATGGCGCGGATAAAGGCAGAAAGTGGAGTGGATTTTGGCTCGGTTGCATCCGCGTTATCCGCGTAATCCGCGGTCAATGTCTGCTGGGCCAACTCACTCTCACCCGCTCAACAGGCGCCGCGGGTTCTCCTCCAGCAACGCCCGCGCCTCGGCGTCGGTCAGGGCGGATTCGTACAGCTTGATCACCGCCGACTCGTAAATGAACAGCGGCGCGTGCGTGCCGAAGACGAGCCGCCCGGGCGGCAGCCGCCGCAGGTGCCGGCCGACGCTGCCGGCGGCTTCCACGCGGGCGATGTCGAAGGCGATGCCCGGGTTGGCTGCGAGTTTGGCGCCGAGCGCGCTTTCCAGCACCTTCCCGCTGTTGAGCAGGAGCACGCGGGCCTTGGGGTTGGCCGAGATCAATTCCGGCAGCGGGGCCGCGTCGACGTCGGCGACCTGGAGCATCGGATGATGGGTGCGGAAATCCTCGAGCTGGACGGCGATCTGCACGAGCAGGCTGCGTTCGGTGGCGAGGGCAAGCAGGCGTTGGAAGCGGGGATCCGCGAGCGTGTAACCGTGGTAGTTCGGGTGGAGGCGGATGCCCGGCATCCGATGCGTCTCATGGCAACGGCGCACGTCGTCCTCCCATCCGGGCAGCGCGGGATTCACCGAACCGAAGGCGAGCAGCCGTCCGCCGCTCGACCGGCACTCGTCCGCCAGCCGCTGATTCACGCCGGCGAGGTCGCGATGGAGGATGCCCTCGAAGCTGCCGGCCCAGGCTTGGGCGACGCCGTGCTCGGACATCTTCTCCAGCAGCGCGGCGGTCTAGTCGAGCGGCAACCGGCGGAACGGCCAGTGGAAAAGGCTGACGTTCGTATCCACGGCCTGGAGTCGGTTCGTGATGGCCGCGGACGGTGCCTGCGCCGGCGCCGGGGCCGCGGTGTGCAGGACGGCGCTGGTGGCGAGCGTGGCCTTGAGGAAATCGCGGCGTTGCATGTCGGAGTTTCGGGACGGCGGTGAGCGAGCGGGGGAAAGAGTGCCCGGGACCGGACTCGAACCGGCACTTCCTTGCGGAAATCTGATTTTAAGTCAGATGCGTCTGCCATTTCGCCACCCGGGCGGACGACGTCTCTTGTTTAGCAGCGGGGCGAAGCTGAACGCCAGCCGGAAGTCCCCTTGGGGTGGAGGGGAATTGAGCCTTGATCGACGGGTAGGGGCGTCCCACGGTGCGCCGGGTGAAAATCGGTTTTCTCGGCGGGAGCTTCGACCCCGTGCACTTTGGTCACCTGCTGGCTGCGCAGGACGCGTATGAGCAGTACGGACTCGACCGCCTGATCCTCGTGCCCGCGGCGCAGGCGCCCCTGAAGCCGAACGACGTTCAGTCGTCGTCCGAGGACCGGCTCGCCATGCTGCGCGCCGCGGTGGAATGGGATCATCGCTTCGAGGTTTCCGATGTGGAGCTGAAGCGCGGCGGCGTGAGTTACACCATTGATTCAGCCCGGCACTTTCGGGCCCTTTATCCTCACGACGATCTCTACTGGGTGATAGGCGGCGACCAATTGCCCAAGCTCCACCTCTGGAAAGACATTGTGGAACTCGCCCGCCTGGTGGAGTTCATATTTCTCGAGCGGCCGGGATTTCCGGTGCGGGAACACCCGAACATCGTTGGCTTGCGGCTGCACCGTTGCGACGGTCACTTGCTCGCCATCAGCTCGACTGAATTACGCGACCGCTGCCGGCGCCATCTCTCGCTCGACTACTTTGTGCCGCACAAGGCGATTGTTTACATCAAAGATCACTCCCTTTATCGCGAGGTCACATGAAATCCAAGAAGTCCGCCACGTTCGAACTCGTCCAACTGTGCTGCCGCGTGCTCGACGACTAGAAAGCCGGGGACCTCACGGTGCTCGTTGTGTCCGCCCAATCGTCGATCACCGACTATCTCGTGCTGGCCACCGGCACCTCCGCCCCGCATCTCCGCGCACTCCGCGTGGAGCTCGAAAAGGCTTTGGACTCCAATCAAGTGCGCCTGGTCGGCATGGAGACGGCGCAGGAGAGCGGCTGGTTCGTGATCGATGCCTTCGATGTGATGATCCACCTCTTTCTGGGGGAGACGCGCGAGCGGTACGGGTTGGAAAGGCTCTGGCGCGACGCCAGCGAGGTGTCCCTGGGCAAAGTTTTGCCGTCCGCGCAGCCCAAAGCGAAGGCGGCCAAACCCCGGGCGGCCGCACCGCGCAAGCCCGCCGCTCGAAAGCGCTCGGGCGCGTAATTGTATATAGAAGAGCGGCCGCGCCGAGGGGC
>JBEIHL010000285.1:0-5361 GCA_040381375.1 Opitutaceae bacterium | reverse complement strand
TGGTTGCGGTCTCGGGTTCCCTGATGAAGATGGGCGGGCAGGGGTATGGGGTAGGGCGAAGCGTGAAAGAGGCAGAGCGAAGACTGAATTCGGAATGCGCGCCGTATGCCGATACGCAACCTGCAGAAAAACACGTTTAGGGGTAAGGGCGGGAGTTTGCGTTCGCCGCCATGGCGAATGCGAAACTCACTGGGTGGCCAAGTTAATGCCCTCGGCGGTGCGGCGTGCGCAACCATGATTTGCGGGGGCTTGCCGCCTAGTGGGCGGGCAGGTTCCGGGCCCGGCGCCTTGTTTCCGTGGGTGAGGCGAGTGGCCCGCGTTGTCGTCTTTCGCATATGGGCACTGCCAGGTGCCGTCACAAGGGTCGCTGGCCAAGGTGCCCCGGATCACAGGCTGTGACGTGGCTGGTCGAAGTCGGTGACATTTCTGGACACAAACGATCCCCCACCTGGCGGTAAGCTGGGCTACGTGATCATCGTCGCCGCCCTGTGAGTACCTCGCGGATGTCTTCGAGGGTGTCCGTGTCGCGGCGCGATTTTGAGACGACGGGTTGCCATTCGAGGAGGTTCGTGTCGAACCGCGCATCGTCGTGATCCCAGTAAGCGACCATGGCATCCCAGTGGCTCGGCAGATACCAGAACGGCCTCCCGGCACTGGACTGCGGCAACGCCCGCCGCATCAGCGGAGGGACCTCGTTCTTCAGCAAATGCCGGTTGGTCCAAAGCCCCTCCTTTCGCCGCCGCAGCCTGCTGCGCCCCGCGGATACGCCCCTCGTCCCGGTCCTGCTATATACTTAGCTGAGACCTCAGCGGAAGAGTGCGCTGAGGTCGTGAATCTGCGCCCTCGAGAGCGCCTTGTCTGCCGAATGCAGGGCGTGTGCAAAACCTACCCACTCGCACACCCCGGGGCCCCACTGCAATGGGCGTATCCTCGGCCCTCGTCGGACTGGACCAACCATGGAAGCAATCCGGCAAAGTCGTGATCCGCCGATCCTGGCGTCGCAGTGGAATCTTCCGCTGAATCTTGCGTCAGCGTGTAGACAGGGGCATTCTTTAATGTGTAGCGTGGGATGCCGCTATGGACTGAAGGCCACGTCATCCTCACTCCACATTTTCCGATCGGGCCCGGCACTGCGGATGTCCATGCGGGTAGCGCTCTCCGCGTGAAAAAAGAAGGGGATTCCCCAACGATCACAAAGTTCGCCGGCAGGGTTGATGGCCGGATGGTCCGATGGGATCAAGGCGAGTCGCAGCCGATTCTGTCCGGTAAGCGCAGCGGTGATTTCCGCATTCGTGCCGGTCGGATTTCCCGTCTGTAGGAAATTGGAGCGGAACGTCTCGAGGATGCCGGCCACGAGGCGCAGATCGGCGGCGACGTCTGCTTCGGGCGCATTCAGCGCGTCCGCCAATTTCGATCGCTCGGGCGGTGCGAGCGGCAGGCCGCGTGGCTCCGGCGCCGGTGAGTTTCGATTGGGGGCGACGGGTGCCGGATCGGACTTCGCCGTTGGCGACGATTCCGTGTCAAGACGTGTCGCTTGCCAGAGCAGGAACCCCGCGAGCAGCAGGGCGAGGCCGGCGGCGGCCGCGCGGTGCGATCGCATCAGAGAAAGCCTAGATTCGGTTTCGGAAAGCGTCCGACATTCGGCAGTACGGTCGAGAGGTCGGTCGAACTAACCCCGAACCATGTCGCCAGCGTGGCGGCAAACTCGTCGACACTTGTGGTCGGAATCCAGCGTCCCTGAGTGGTGTCGTCCGGACCGCCGACCGTGAGCACCGGCATGCGGCCGTAGAGGTCGCCGCCCTTAACGGCTCCGCCGACGATGAACTGGTGATTGCCCCACCCGTGGTCAGAGCCGTCTCCATTGGACCGATAGGTGCGGCCGAAATCCGAGGACGAAAACAAGGTGACCTGATCGACGGCACCGAGCTCAATCATGGCCTTGTAGAAGGCATCGACCGCCTGGCTGACCTGCGACAGCAGATTGGCGTGGGTGCCGGTCGTGGGGGCGGCGTTGAGCAATTGTGCGGCGTGGGTATCCCAGCCGCCCAGTTGGACGAAAAACACTTGGCGCTTCAGGCCGAGATTGGGCGCGGCCGCGATGAGGCGGGCGGCCATGCGCAGTTGGTTGGCCGCGTTATTGTTGGTCGGAAATGGTGTGTTGATTGGAGTTGATCGGCTCAGCACGGAATTGAGCAACTCGGCATCGGTGATCGCACTCTTTGAAATGCCGGCAAACGCGGCATCGAAAAGCGCCGCTTGCGATTGTCCGAAAAGGTCCTTCTGGGTTTGGAAGCGCGCAAAGTCGGCGCCTGTGCTCGCGGTGCTGCCCGCAAGAGTCACCGCGCCGCCCGTGCCGACGGCGTATTGATTCACCGTCCTTCCGACCTGGAAGTAGTTTTTTCCGGCCAGGCTGATCGACATCGAGATTTCGTTGTTCGAGTTGAACGCGTTTACGAGATCGGCGAGTCGGCCGCCCCAACCGGTCGAACTGGGTTTATCCGGCACACTGTTCTGCCACTGCACCTGCTGATCGCTGTGCGAAAACAACTGGCGCGGCAGCGGGACGGAATTGGCGAGGTATTGGGCGCGGGTCGTCGGATAGACGAGCGTGCCGACGTTCGCGAGTAGCGCAGCCTTGCCGGCGTTGAAGAGACCGTGGAGTTCCGGCACCGCGGCATGCAAGGACCACGAACGGCCGTCGGGGGTTCTCGGCGCGAGGGGCAGCAGACCCGTCCGGGGCAGGGCGAGATTGGACCGCGCTGCGACGTAGGCATTATAACCGGCATCGTCAGACGGTATGATGAGATTATTGGCGTCATTGCCACCGTTGAGGAAGAGGCACACGAGCGCCTTATAGTCGGACGGCAGGGCCCCGGCCCGCGCAGGCAGTTGTGGTCCGTTGGCGGGACTGGCGACGGCGCCCATGAGCCGCAGGGTGGCCAGCGACGAGAGCAGACCCGTGGCACCAACGGCGGCGCAGCAGGCGGAACCGAGAAACTGACGGCGTGAAAGATCGGGAGGCATGGCGGTGAGGCGTGAGGCAGGGGGCGAAGGGCGAACGCGGAGTCCGGGGCCCTCAGCGTTGGACTGAGGCATTGGGCGAAGTCATGACGAGGAGTACCGCGCTGCGCACGCGATCCAAAGTGGACGTATTGGCCGGCAGTGCGGCGAGTCCAGCCGTGATCCGGGTGCGGGCATCGGCAGAGAGACTGCCCCCGGCGAGCACCAGGCTTAGGTGGTCGAGCAGGGCCGGCACGTTGCCCGCCAGCGATTGCTCGTAGGCGTAGTCTGGCATGAGCGTCGCGCTGGCCTGCTGGATCTGAGTGGCGGACGCGTTGGCCGCCGGCACATTGCTGGCGAAGATGAAGGTGCGGAGTGAGTTCGGCACCAACGTCGCATACGTGTCGTCGGTGACCTCGAACTCCGGCGCCACCAAGCCCGCCGCGGCGATTGCACCGGGTAACACGTAATCGGGGCTGAAAAAATTGAACACCGTAGGCGCCCGCAGCGCCGCCTGGGCCAGCGAATTCTGGATGTTGGTTACGTTCGTGCCCGAGGAGATGGTGACGGGAGCCGGCAACGACGTATTGTACGTGGTCGTGCTGGTGATCGGGGCCCCGTTGAGCGTCACAAAGTGTCCGGAGTAGCGCCCCGTGTCGGCCTTGGCATTGAACGTCCGCAGGAAGCCGGTGAGCCGAAGGATCGGCTCCTTGAGTTTGCCGAACGACGGGTTGGCGGCGACGACGGGCGAACGTGCCTCGTAGTCGGTCAGAATCGCCCGCACCACCGCGCCCAAGTTGCCGCGCGTGCCCGTGCCGTCGTCCACGAACTTCTGCGCCACGCGGTAAACGTAAGCCGGGCTCGGGTTGCTGGTGACCAGGCGCTGAATGAGACGGCGGGCGATGAACGGCGGCGTGCTGGCATGCGTGAAGAGCGCGTCGAGCGCGAGCTGCAGGTCACGCTGCCCGCCCTGCGCGGCGGGAATCGGCGAGGCCAGCACCGGGCTGAGGTCCTTCGCCGTGTCGTCATGCGCGATCGGGAAAAGCTGCAGCGGCGCGATGTAATTGCGGGAGGACGTGCGAAACGAGTTCAGCGTGAGCGACGCGGAAGGATACGCCCAGCCGGTAAAGACCTTGGCCATCTCGGTGATCGTGCGCTGGCTGTACGTCGGTATCGGCAGGCCATCGTTGCCGAGCATCAGCGTGCCGTCGGGCTGAAGCTGATTCAGGCCGATCGTGAACAACTGCATGATCTCGCGCGCGTAGTTTTCGTCCGGAGTAGTGCCGGTTGCGGGATCGGCTTTGTTATTGCGCAGCGAGCTCAGGTACTCGGCCATCATCGGGTTGAGCGTGACCTGCTCGAGCAGCGTGCGGAAGTTGCCGAACGCGCCGTTGCCAAGCAGGTCGTAGTAATGCGCGAGCGGTTCGGAACGATTGTCGTCACCGAGGCTGACGTCGGAAACCACGAAAATCTGGCTGAGGGCAAATGCGACGCGCTGACGCAGTTGGTCTGGGGCAGTGAGTGACACCTTCCACCACGCGGCCTGCCGGTTGGGCGGGTGGATCGCGTTGAAATTCGTGGTGCTCGGGCTGCCACCGTAACGCGTGCGGTCATCGATAATCGCGGCGCGATGCGACGTAAACGGGAGCGCCTGCTGGGCCGTGATCCACGCGTCGAGGTTCTGGCCGGTGAGCGCAATGATCTCGGCGCGGGTCGGACCAAAGGTCGACTGGGTCAGAAAGCGCGCCGCGTCGACCGCCGTGGCGTTGCCGAGTGAGACGGCGGGCGGAGGTGCCGGCGGCGTAAAGACGCGGGTGCCCGCGCCCTGCACGAACGCGCCGCGAACCTCGCCCTGCGGGTAGTTCGCGGTGTCGATGCCGACGTAGACGTTGCCCGACTTGAGGGCGTTGAGCAGGTCGGCGCTGCTGTAGGGACCGACCGGGGTGAACGTCCACTGCGCGCCGCTCACCTGACCCGACGGCAGGCCGATGAGATAATCACCGGTCGGGCTGATGCGCAGATGAGCGGAGACCTGGGCCGAGCTCAGGTTTGAAAATGTGACGTTGATGCTGGCCAGTCGGCCGCTTTCGCTGACCAGGATCGTGGCGGTGCCAGACGACGTGGATGCCGGGGCGCTCGACTCGGGGCGCAGGGCGGCGACATACAAAGTGGCCGGGCTGTCCGCGATGGTGATCGTGGCGCTGTTCTGCGGGCCGACGGTGTAGCCCAGAGCCGTCGCGACCGTAAGGGTGACCGTGTCGATGCCTTCATTCTGCACGTCGGGATTGGGCAGCAGCGTGATCGCGGTGGACGCTGCGCCGGCGGGAATGGTCACGGTGCCGCCGAGCACCGGGTAATCGA
>JBEIHL010000284.1:0-5362 GCA_040381375.1 Opitutaceae bacterium | reverse complement strand
CTCCTGACCCGGTCGGCCGCCGCGCCATCGTGGCTGGAGGCGCCGTGATCCACGAGGTCGGCGGCGCCCTCATGGGCGATGACCCGAAGAAGTCGGTCACCAACCGGTGGAGCCAGACGTGGGACGTGAAGAATCTCTTTCTCACGGACGGAGCGCCGTTCGCCAGCAATGCCGACAAGAACCCGACCCTCACCATCATGGCGCTCGCGTGGCGGGCGTGCGATCACCTCCTCGCGGAAATGAAGAAAGGCAACCTTTGAGGCCGCGCTTCGTTCTCTTCCTTGCGGTGTGCTCGGTTCCATTGGCCGGTGCTCCGGCGGCGGTCGACGTCTCAAAGCTGCCGCCCGCCGCCGCGCGGCCGATCGACTTCGCCCGCGACGTGCAGCCGATCTTCGAAACGCACTGCGTCTCCTGTCACGGGCCGAAGAAGCAACGCAGCGGCTACCGGCTCGACCGCCGGCACGTGGCGCTCACCGGGGGCGAGGGTTTTGCCCCGAACATCCGGCCCGGGCTGAGTGCGGCGAGCCCGCTGATCCATTTCGTTGCCGGCCTCGATGAGGACATGCTCATGCCCAGCGACGGTGAAAGGCTCACGGCGGAGCAGATCGGCGTGCTGCGGGCTTGGATCGACCAAGGCGCGGTGTGGCCGGAGGATGGAAAGTCGGCCGAGGAACCCGAACCGTGGCGAAAGCACTGGTCGTTTCAGCCGCTGCAGCGTCCGGCTGTCCCTGTGGTTGCCGGCGGAAACGCGCGCCATCCGGTCGACGCGTTCGTGCAGGCGAAGCTCGCCGAGCACGGTCTCGCCCCTTCGCCACCGGCTGATCCTCGCGCGCTGATCCGGCGCGTGTTTTTTGACCTGATCGGGCTACCGCCGACGCCCGACGAGGTCGATGCGTGTGCGGCCGACCGGAGTCCGGACGCCTACGCGCGTCTGGTGGACCGTCTGCTGGCGTCACCGCGCTACGGCGAACGCTGGGCGCGGCACTGGCTCGACGTCGTGAAGTTTGCCGAGAGCGACGGCTTCGAGCGGAACAATCTCCGGCCGAACGCCTGGCCGTATCGCGACTATGTGATTCGCGCCTTCAACGAGGACAAGCCGTACGATCGGTTTATGCGGGAACAGCTCGCGGGCGACGCCCTTGGCGCGGACGAGGCCACCGGGTTCCTCGTGGGCGGCTCGTTCGATTTCCTGCAGAGCTTTGAGCCGCCGCTCTTCAACGCCGGGCAGCGGGCGGACGAACTCTACGAGATGGTCGGCACCACCGGGAGCACATTCCTGGGCCTGACGGTCGGCTGCGCGCGGTGTCACGATCACAAGTTCGATCCGATCTCCCAGGCCGACTATTACGCCTTGGTCGCCGTGATGCAGGGCGTCGAACACGGTGAGCGACCGCTTCGACCTTCGAATCACGACGCCTTGATGACGCAGACCGCGCCGATGCGGCAACGAATCGAGGCGATTGACCGGTTGCTCGCGCCGCATGAACCACGAGCTCAACTGCGGCGGGTGCGCGTGCTCGCACCAAGAGCTTCCGCCGGGGAAGCGCTGGCCTACACTCCGGGCACGGCGCGCGGGCAGGCGAGTGATCCCGGTGATGCCCTGCGGCTGCCGACGCTGCAGGCGGCGGGCCTCGTGCGGCCGGCGGCGCAGGACGCTGCGACCGCGTGGCAGCCGTGGGATGCACCGCCGGCTGGACGTTTCCGAGTTTGGATTTCCTGGGTCGTCGCGGCCGGGAACGCGGCGGCGGTGCGCGTAACGCTCGACGGCCGTGAGATTGCGCGCGTGAACCAAGCCACCTTCGCCGACGGAGCTCGTGCGGTGGCGGGAGAAAAACGGTGGAGCGGATTTCACGCGGCCGGCGTTCACGCTTTGACGGCCGGGAGCCGGCTGGCCTTGGTCGGCGCCGAATCCGGCGGCGCGATGTCGGCGGATGCCGTGGTGTTCGAGGAGGTGCGTTCGCCGGCGGACGAGCGCCCCGTGGTCTCGCCGCCGCTGCGTTCGCCGGTGATCGTGAAGGCGAACGAGGAGCGATTCGAGCCGCACGACGCAAAGTTCGTGCGCTTCACCGTGCTCGGTTCCAACACGCCCGAGGGTTACATCGACGAACTCGAGGTCTTCACCGCCGGTCCTTCCCCGCGCAATGTCGCCCTGAAGGAGTTTGGGGGCCACGCGACTTCGCCGGTCGTCGACGGCCACGACGGGAATCCCTTCTACGCGAACGACGGCCGCTACAACGAGCGCGCGGCGTGGAATTCTCCGGCGCGGGGGCCGAGTCACCTGCAAGTTGAGTTTGCCCGCGTCGAACGGGTCGATCGCATCCTCTGGAGCCGGAACCGCAGCACCCGGCAGCCCAATCTCGACGACCATCTCATCACGGCCTACCGGATCGAGCTTTCGGTCGACGGAGAATCCTGGACGCCGGTCGCGTCGTCCGACGACCGCCTCGGTGACGCCTGGCGCAAGCGAGTGCCTGGCGTGCCGACGCTGAGTGGCGTGCCGACCGCGCGCGCCGCCGAGGTCGCGCAACTGGTGGCCGAGCGCGCCGGACTCGAGTCCGACGTGAAGCGGCTGCTCGAGTTTCCCCCGGTGTACGCGGGCCGGCTGCGCGAGCCGGGTCCGACCTTCCGGCTGCATCGCGGCGATCCGCTGTCGCCGCGCGAACCCGTGGCGCCCGGTGCGCTGGCGCGGTTTGGCCGGAAACTGGATCTGCCGCGCGATCTGCCGGAGCAGCAGCGCCGGGTCGCGCTGGGGGACTGGCTGGTCGATCCCGTGAACCCGCTTCCGGCCCGGGTGATGGCGAACCGCATCTGGCACTATCTCTTTGGTACCGGACTTGTGGATACGCCGAGCGATTTCGGCCTGAACGGCGCACGGCCCACGCATCCGGAGCTGCTGGACTGGCTGGCGGCCGAGCTCATGGCCGGAGGTTGGAAGATCAAGTCGCTGCAGCGGCAGGTCCTGCTTTCCGACACCTATCGCCAGTCATCGCGTCCGCACGCCCGGGGGCTCGAAGTCGACGCGGCCACCCGGCTGCTGTGGCGTTATCCGCCGCGCCGGCTCGACGCCGAGCCGCTGCGCGACGCCATGCTCGCGGTGGCCGGCCGGCTCGACCTGCGCCCGGGTGGGGCGGGATTTTTTCTCTTCGAGCCGAACATCAGCCGGAGCAACATTCAGACCTACGTGCCGAAGTCTGATTTCTCCGCGGACGACTTTCGACGCATGGTGTATCAGACCAAGCCGCGCGCGCAGCTCGACGACGTGTTTGGCGCTTTCGACTGTCCCGACGCCGGCCAGATCGCGCCGAGCCGCACGCGGTCCACGACGCCGTCGCAGGCGTTTAATCTCCTGAACAGTCCCTTCGCGATGCAGCAGGCGAAAGCACTGTCCGATCGCTTGCAGCGTGAGGCGGGCGAGATCCCCGCGACGCAGGTGGGGCTCGCGTTTCGCCTTCTTTTCGGGCGCGAGCCCGCGACGGCGGAGTCGGCGGCGGCGGTGGCGATGATCGCGAAGCACGGGTTGCCGCTGCTGTGCCGCACCCTGCTCAACGCGAACGAATTCATGTACGTGCCTTGAATCCGCCATGAACACCCCGTTGCTTTCGCATGCCGGCCGGCACCTGCTCAATCGCCGTGATTTTCTCCGTTGGGGCGGCACCGGTCTCGGTGGCATTGCGCTGGCCAGCCTGCTGGCTGAACAACGGCTACTCGGGGCAAGCGGACCGTGGCGACCGGGAATTGATCCACGCACGCCGCATGCGCCGCGGCCGCCGCATTTCGAGCCCAAGGCGAAGCGCGTGTTGCTGATCTTTTGCTCGGGTGCGATCAGCCACATCGACACCTTCGACTACAAGCCCGAGCTGTTCCGGCTGCACGACCGGCCGATGCCGGGCGCGGAGGGACTCATCACCGGCCAGGGCATGCAGGGCAACGTCATCAAGCCGCTCTGGGAGTTCAAGCCGCGTGGTCAGAGCGGCAAGATGGTGTCGGAACTGTTGCCGAACCTGGCCGAGCTCACGGACGACATGTGTTTCATCCACTCGATGACGGCGCGCTCCGCCGCGCACGGTCCGGCCGAGAACCAGATGAGCACGGGCTTCATCCTCGATGGATTTCCCGGCATCGGCGCGTGGGCGACCTATGCTTTGGGCAGCGCGTGTCACAACCTGCCCGCGTTCGTCGCGATTCCCGATCCGCGTGGCGTGCCGCAGACCGGTTCGCGGCACTGGGCGGCGGGCTTCCTGCCGGCGGCATTTCAGGGCGTCGCGTTCAACGCCGACAAACCCATCCCGCACCTCAATCGACCCGCGGGGCTTTCGGCCCAGGACGACCGGGCGACGTTCGAACTATTGAAGGTGCTCAACGACCGGCATCTCGCGGAAAATCCCGGCGACACCGAACTCGCGGCGCGCATTTCGGCGTACGAACTCGCGGCCAAGATGCAGCTCGCGGCGGCCGAGGTTGGTAATTTTTCGAAAGAGAGTCCGTCGACGCTCACGGCTTACGGGGTGAACGACACCAACGCGAACAAGGCCGGCTTCGCCCGCAATTGCCTGCTGGCGCGGCGGCTGCTCGAACGCGACGTGCGGTTCGTGCAGCTCTTCAACGGAGCGTACGCGATGGGGGAGGGCGTGGGCAACTGGGACGGCCACAAGTACATCGTCGACCAGTACAACACCCACGCGCCGATCCTCGATCAACCGGCCGCGGCGTTGTTGCGCGATCTCAAGGAACGCGGACTGATGAAGGACACGCTGGTGGCGTTCGTCACGGAGTTCGGCCGGATGCCGACGTTTCAGAAGGGCGCGAACGGACGCGACCACAACGAAAAGGGCTTCACCGTCTGGCTCGCCGGCGCGGGCGTGAAGCGCGCCTTCAGTTACGGCGCGACCGACGACCTCGGCTACAAAGCGGTGGATAAAATCACCACGATTTACGACCTGCACGCGACGATCCTGCACTTGCTCGGACTCGATCATGAACGCCTCACGTTCTACAACAGCGGCATCGAGCGCCGGCTGACCGACGTGCACGGACACGTGATCAAGGACGTACTGGCCTGAGTTGCCGGCGCGGCCGTCCCGCGCAATGGAGTTGAGTGCAAACGGCGGGGCGGTTCAGTTGCAGCGGATGTCCAAGCTCAGCCGTCGTCAGGTAATTCGAACCGTTGGAGTGGGGATGGGGGCCGTGGGTGCGGGTCTCTCCCTTCGGGCCCAGCCGGCCCGGCCCATTCTGGGGCAGGGTAAGTTTCGCTATCGCGTCGTGCCGGATTGGGGTATCTTGGGAGCGGATACGCCGGTGAAGGACTGCCACGGGCTCGCACGCGACCGCGAGGGGCACCTCATCCTGCTGACGAATCACGCGG
>JBEIHL010000283.1:0-5365 GCA_040381375.1 Opitutaceae bacterium | reverse complement strand
TGGCCGTGTAGCCCTTGGTCGAGCGCTGCTGCTCGATGAAGCGGGACTGCGACTGGCCCGTGACGACGATACCGAACGTCTTCGTCACCGGCAGCGTGTAGTCGAAACTGAAACTCGGCCGCACTTTGTAGATCTTCTCGTCCGACGTGTGCGGCTCCTTGCGCAGGCTGAGGCGCGAATCGATGCCGGCGAGGCTGACGCTGTAGCGCAGTTGCGCGTTCTTCCGCTCGAAGGAGCTCTTGCTCACCATGTCGATCGAGCCGGACATCGAGTCCGCCGGGGTGGAGGGCGTCGGCACCTTCGTGACTTCGAGCCGCGAAATGTTGTTGATCGAAACCTCCTTGAACTGGAACACCCGGGAGGCGCCCTGCGGGTTGCCGGTGTTCGCCATTTCCATGCCGTCGGTGGAGAGCACCGCCATGCTGCTGGGGAAGCCGCGCACGGCGACGGAGGCGACGGAGCCGCCGGACTCGGTGTCGTACTCGGCGGTGATGCCGGGCAGGAATTTCAGGAACTCGCCGACGTTGCCGTCCATCACGTCACCGAGCGCATCCGCCGCGATGACGTTCTTGATATTCGGGGCGAAGCGCTGCTCGTTGATCGCGATCGACTCACCGTCGGTTTCCCGCGAGGTCGCCACCACGAAGGAGTCGAGCTTGACCGTGCCGTCGCTCCCGTAGCGCGCCGCATTCGTGAGGCTGACGTCGCGCTCGAGATCACGACCCGCCACCACCGTGAGCGGGATCTCCTGGGCGTCCAGGCCGGTGAAGAACACCTCGAGCACGACGGAGCCCGCCGGCACGCCGGCGAGCCGGTAGCTGCCGGTCTGGTCAGTGAAGGCCACGAGGTCGGTGCCCTTCACGGTGACCCGGGCGTTGTTGAGGTACTGGCCTGTCACCACATTCTGGATGCGGCCGGAGAGGGTCCCGGTGGAGGTCGCTCCGAAGAGACCAGCCGGGAATAGCATCAACAGCGCCAGCAGAAGCGGTGGGATGCGGAAACGGCGGGGCCGGGCGGGAGGGGTTGGCATGGTCAGGTTTGGGTTGAGAAGGGTTTCAAGGTGGAGCCGACTGTCCCCAGGCGGCTGCCTTGTTTTGAACGAGTCGCGAGATTCAGCAGCCTGGGGACAGGCTGCTCCACCTTTCACTTACCACTTGTCGGAACGGAAGGGCGCCGCGGGCAGGCCGCCAACGCTGAAGAGCCGCGCCTCGGGCGAATTGCGCCAGGCGTAGCGGACTGCGACCGGATTCGGCACGGCTTCGGCGCTCACGAGCAGAGTCCGGCCGTCGAGCTTCGCCTCCGCGGGCACAAAGACTTTGTCCGCACCCGCCACCTCAAACGACATCCGGCCGTCGCCCCGCGACGGCTCGAGCTTCAGGTTGCCGGACCGGGCGAAACTCACGCGCATCGCTCCGGCTTCCGCCTTCGCCCCCGCAAACGCTGGCCCCTCGGCTTCGATTCGCTCCCCGAACAGTTGGCGGCGGGCGATCAGCGCGAGGCGGCGGCCGACCTCCTGCTTGTTTTTCGGATGCAGGTCCTTCGCATCGCCGGCGTCGATGATCACCGCCATGCCGGTGTTCGGCAGCGTGAGCGCCTGCGCCTGGGCCTCCCGTTGAAACGCCCAGACATCGCCCTTGTTGCCGGCGTTCAACTCATAGTTGGCCAACTGCACGAAGTAAAACGGCAGCGGCTGGCAGAAGTCGGCGCGCCACTGCCTGATCATGGCCTTGAAGAGTGACCCGTATTCCGCATGCCGCGTGGCATTGGCTTCGCCCTGATACCAGAGCACACCGCGGAAAGCATACGGCACCAGCGGCGCGATCATCGCGTTGTAGATGCCACCCGGAATCCAGCGGCTGCCCGGGCCCTCGGGCGCCGCACCTTTCTTCCGTTTGAAGGCCTTGCCGGCAGCCTGCGCGCTGGCCCGGTCTGACTCCCATTTCGCCTGCGACTTTTCGTACGCGGCCACCGCCGCCGGGTAACCCGCCAGACGGGACTCCCAGCGGGAGAAAATGTCCTTCGCGAAAGGCGACTCCTTCAAGATCTCCTCGCTCATCCAACCTTCAAGCTGCGTGCCGCCCCACGAACTGTTCACGATCCCGACCGGTACGCCCAGGCGCCGATGCAGGTCACGGGCAAAGTAGTACGCCACGGCGGAAAAATTGCCGGCCGTCGCCGGCGAACATGCGACCCAGTTTCCCGCGATGTCCTCGACCCGGCGCGCCGACGCGACGTTGGGCACCCTGAACTGCCGGATCTGCGGAAAATTCGCCGCCGCCATCTCGCGGTCCGCATCGTGCGAATTGCGGACGGCCATCGCCATGTTCGACTGACCCGAGCACAGCCAGACTTCCCCCACCAACACGTCCTTGACCACCACCGTGTTGGCGCCCACGGCCACGAGTTCGGACGGGACGGCCGAGCCCTTCTCCGGCTGGAGCGTCACCCGCCAGCGTCCGTCGGCTCCCGTGATCGCCGACGCCGATTGCCCGCGGAATTTGACCTCCACTTTTTCGGCGGCCGCGGCCCGGCCCCACACCACCAGCGGCTGGTCCCGCTGCAGCACGGCACCATCTCGAAACAGCGGAGCCAAGGTGATGTCGGCCAAGGCACTCGCCGCACTCAGCAGGGCCAGGGCGGCACACAGGAGGAACGGGGATCGGAACTTCATGGTGATGGTGCGGAGACAACGAAGACCTGGGCAAAATTTCCTCCAACCGTCGACACGCGGCGCAAAAACGCAACATGGCGGCCCGCCGGAGAAAACACGCAAGCGAGCGGCTCCGGAGAGCCGGCATCGTCACGGTCACCAGTCAACCTCGTCGTCCGCCCCGTGGCAATGTCCGTCGTGCACACCGCCCCGCCCATCGTGTGGGCGATCCGGTGGCCATCCGGACTCCAGGTGAAGGCCGAGTCGATCCCGGCGGGACCATTCGTCACCTGGCGCAGGGCTTCGCCTCGCGGCGAAACCGTCCAGAGCTGCACCACTCCGCCGTCATCCTTCATCAGAAACGCGAGTTGCGTGCCGTCCGGGGAGGCCCGCACCCAGTGCCGAGGCGCGGTCACCACCCCGGGAAAACGGCTTTCGGCGGTGTACGTAAGCCGCCGCTGCGTGACGCCCCGCGGCGGCGCCGGCCGGCGGACGTCGGTTCCCTGGAGCGGGCCGTCGCCGGGCCGGGTCAGGTCCTCCGGCAGATCGACGGCGAAAACCTCCGCGTGTTCGCGTCCGTCCAGGGTCGTGACGTTGCCCAGAAACGCCAGCGCCCGCCGGCCGATCCAGCCGTCTTCGTACGCCTTGCTGATCTCGTCCGAACCCGGGCGCGGCCGGTTGACGGTGCGCGTCACGAGTACGGAAAACGCGTCACCGTCGTGGTTGCGCGGGTGCGTCGGCGGCACCTGCACCCCGGGGGGCGGGGCCGGGACGGACACGCCGACGTTGCGCTGGTTGGCGTCATGACCGCGGTCCGATGCGGGCCCCAACCGCGCCAGCACCTCGTCCTCGTAGGTGTAGCTGACCCAGGCGCCGTCCGGACCGAAGACGTGCACATGCGATCCGCCGCGCAGGGCGCCGGGCACGAAAGGCGGCGCGTAGGTCATCGCGTCGAGCGGCCGGGCGGCGCCGGGCCGGCGTGTATCCACGATCACACCACGCCGCCGCGACGCCCCGTAGGACCAGTCCGGCGAGGGCCGTTCCGGCCCGTGGATGAACACCACCTTGGGTTCCCGTGGGTGATACGTGACGACGCCGCACGCCGCGCCGTCCCGGGCCTCGTAAAGCACCTGCACCTCGCCGGTCTCGACGTTGACCTGCTCGATCCGCGTGCCGTCGAACACACTGTCGACCGAGCGTACGTCGTACACGATCCAGCGGCTGTCGGGCGACCAGACATTGACGTTTGTCAGCACGTGGCCGTGCGGAGCATGCGTGAGCTGGCGTTCGGCGGCGGGAAGGACGGAAGCCCCGGCGAGGAGAATTCCGGTGACGCGGAGGACAGGGGTGATGCCAGGCGCGGTCATGGCCGTGAATCCGTAGCGACCCGTCGCCGAAATGCACGCCCGGAGCTCGCCCGAACGCCCGTGTGCGGCGACTATCGCGCGTCCGCCAGGTCCGGCGGCGCATCCCGCATCGTCCGGGTGCGAAAACCGGATACGCGGTGAAAGGTCATGAAATTCGCGTTGTGATAGTTCTGTCCGCCCCACGAGGTGCGCGACACCGCGACGAGATCGTCGCCATCGAACTGCCAGTCGAGGTACTGCCACGCCACGCGATCGCTCCCGGAGAGCGTTTGTCGCTCCCGCCAGCGCAGGACGATGCTGTCCTCGCGCCACGTGCGGAGGTCGGCGGACGATGTCAGCATGAGCACATTGCGCTGGTGGATCGGGCTCGTCTTCCAGTCCCGCCCCTCATGGGGCACCGTGATCTTCTGAATCAACGCCCAGTAGCGCCGCGAAATCGGATCGAACCGGATCGTGAACTTCGACTGCGAGCCCGGAAGATGGACGAGGCCGCGGTCGGGGTCGAACGCGAGGGTACGTCCGTCGGTGGAGATCTCCGCCCGCGCCCCCACTTCATAACGGGGAATCCCGCGCGCTCCTCCCGCCGAGGCGAACGTGTCCTCCGGCCGCGGCTCGGTGTGGACGCGCAGGAAATTCGCCACCGTACCGTCCGGGGCGACGACGACGTTGCCTTCGAGCCAGCCGGGCCGGCGGCCGTTGTACCACGCCAGGTCGAACCGGATTCCGTTCGTCCGCGTCCAGTTGGCCGCGTCCAGCAGATCGGCGCTCTCGCTTGCGGACACGACCAGCGCCGAAAAGTGCAAGGGCCATTGCTGGTCGTTCACCCGCTCCTCCACTCCGCGCCAGATCCGCCCGGCATGCACCACCACCGGCACCGGCGCGCCGTGAAAACGGCCGCGTATCAGTAAACCGGATCTCCCGTCGCGCGGCTCCGTCCACGTCCGGCCGCCATCGATGGAGCGCCGGATCGTCAGGTCGCCGTAACGACTCGCCGTCCCGTGCAGGTACAACGCGTCGCGGTGGACGAAGAGCGAGAACCACGCCTGGCCGCGCACCTCCGCCAACTGTATCCAGGTGACGCCGCGATCGCGTGAGCCGTAGAGCCGCGTCCGGTCCGTCAGGTCCGGGTTCTTGCCGAAGAAATCGTGCGCCGCGACGTAGCTGCCATCAGGCAGGATCGCGATCGCCGGCGTCCCGATATACGCGCTATCCGGATCCGGACTCGCCGCGATCACCACGCCCGGCGGCGGCCCCGCCTGGGCGCGGGCCGATCGCGCGAGCGGCAAGAGGCCCGCGAGCACGCACGCGATCGCCCGGAGACGGGATGAAGCCTGCACGGTGGCGAACG
>JBEIHL010000282.1:0-5367 GCA_040381375.1 Opitutaceae bacterium | reverse complement strand
GCAGGCTGCCCATGACCTTGGCGTCGACGGCGGGCAGGCCCGGCAGCTTCTTCTGCACGGCGGAAAGGATCTCGACGCGTTTGATCGAATCGATGCCGAGGTCGCCCTCGATGTGCATCGCCGGCTCGAGCATGTCGCGCGGGTAACCGGTTTTCTCGGCGACGGTCTCGAGCACAATCTCCATCACCTTTGTGCTGTCGAAGACGGGCTTCGCCACCGGGGCGGGCACGGCGACTGGCGCGGGTGAGGATACGATGCTGGCGGGGGCGGGGATCGCGCGCGGAGCGACGGGGGCGGATTCCTCGCGGGCGGGGATGCGGGCGGGCGGCGCCGCCATGACGCGGACCGTCTCCTCTGGGCGCGGGGCGCTGTGACCGTTGCGGGCGGGAGCCGGAGCCGGCAGGGCCATCGGGGCGGGAGCCGCGACGGGCGGCACGCTCGACGTGATCGGCACGGCCGTCCCGGTAACGGCGGCGAGGAAGGAGCGGTGGGCGTCGCCCATCGTGCGCAGGAAAGTCTCGTGGGCGCGGACGACGGCGTCGCTGGTCAGCGGCGCCTTTGAGCTCGAGCCATTCTGATAGGCGGGCGACGGAGAGGACGAGAGGGCGGAGTGATCGCTCATGCGGGAAATGGGTTGTGCGGCGCGGACGGGGGCCGGCGTCGGCGCGGGCCGGGAGGGCGCGGGCGCGGACGGGGAGGGGAGGGAGACGGGCGAAGTCTTGCGGCCATCGCGCGGGGGATAAGGCCGGCCGAGATTATAACCACCGACGGGCAGCGCGGCGGCCGAACGCTTCGGTTCGGGCAGGGCGAGGCGGTGACCCTGCCAGAGAAGATCCCACGTGACCGGCACGCCGCTGACGGCGAGACGGGCCAGGCCGTTCAACAAGCCGACGTCTGCGGTCTGGCCGGCGGGGTTAAGTGTCACGATCGTGACCGCTTCGCCGAGCGTCTGGCGAACGAGGCCGGAGAGCACGTTGCCCGCGCCGACCTCGACGAAGATGCGTCCGCCGGCCGCGTGCATGTTTCGCAGTTGCTCGACGAACCGCACGGGCTGCGCCAGTTGGGCCGCGAGCGCGGGGTGCTGCGACTTTGGATCGGCCGCGTAGGGTTGAGCGGTGGCGTTGCCGAAGACCGGGATGGCCGGTACTGAAAAAGGCACCTCCTTGAGCCGTTTCTCCAACGGCGCGCACGCGTCGCTGACGGCGGCCGAGTGAAAGGCCGTCGCGACCGGCAGGCGTCGGAAAGAAACCTGCGTCTCCGTCAGCCGCGTCTCGAGCCGGGCGATGTCCGCAGTGGGGCCTGCGACCACGGATTGCTGCGGGCTGTTTTGGTTGGCGACGACGCAGGTCGGAAAATCGCGCGCGAGCAACGGCGCGAGTTCCTCGGCCGCCTGACGCACCGCCGTCATCGCGCCCGGATGATCGCGCGAAACTTCGGCCATCAGCTCGCCGCGTTGACGGCAGATGCGCACGCAATCGGCGCGGGAAATCACGCCGGCGGCGTGCAGCGCGGGAATTTCCCCGAGACTGTGCCCGCCGGTCAGGGCCGGCCGCAGCCCGGCGGCCTCCAGCACGGCAAGGTAGGCGAGGCTGACGGCCGCGAGCGCGGGTTGGGCGTTCTCCGTCTGCCGCAGGGTTTCCTCCTGGCGCGTGGCCGCGGCGGCGTCGAACGCGGGCGGCGGATAAACGAGATCGCACAAACGCGTGTCGCCGGTGAGTCGCAGGGACTCGATGTCCTCCCACGTCTGCATCGCCGCGGGGAAGTGCAACGGCACCTCGGACGCCATGCCCACGCTCTGGCTGCCTTGGCCGGGGAACAGGTAAACGAGGCCTGCGGCGGCCGAGTCGGCGGCCGTCATGGCCAAGTGGATACCCTCGGCCGCGGGCGCGGCGCCGTTCGCCGGTTCGCAGATCTGCTTCAGTAGCCGCGTGGCCTTGGCGGCGGCGTCTTCCGCGGAGCGGGCGACGATGGCGGCGCGGTGGGAGGCGTCGGAGCGGAACGCCTGCTGGCTCGCGCGCGCGGTCGACTCGAATTCGGCGGCCGCCAGTTGGGTCCAGGCGGTGACCTGGGCGGACAGCGTCGAGGCGTCGCTCGCGCTGGCGAGCAGCACTTCCGCCCCGTAACTGCGCACCCGCGGGGCGGCGGCCGCGCCGCGGTATTCCTCGATGGTGACGTGGAAGTTCGTGCCGCCGAAACCGAACGAGCTCACGGCGCCGCGTCGCGGTTCGTCGCCGGCCTGGATCCATGGGCGCGCCGCCGTATTCAGATAAAGGGGACTGTCGGCAAAACCGAGTTCCGGGTGCGGAGCGTCGACGTTGGCCGTCGGCGGCAGCGCCCGGTGGCGCAGCGCCAGCGCGACCTTGAGCAGGCCCGCGGTGCCGGCTGCGCCCTTGGTGTGGCCGATCTGCGACTTGACCGAACCGAGCGCGCACCACTGGCGGCGCGTGGCGTCGGCGGCGGCAAAGGTGCCGTTGAGCGCGGTGGCCTCACACAGATCGCCGGCGGCGGTGCCGGTGCCGTGCGCTTCCACCAGCCGCACCGTGGCGGGCGAGTAGCCGGCCTGGCGGTAGCAACGCTCGAGTGCGAGCGTCTGCCCTTCTGGGCGCGGCGCGTAGACGCTCTTCGAGCGACCGTCCGAGGAGGAGCCAAGGCCACGGATCACCGCGTAAATCGTATCCCCGTCGCGCTCCGCGTCCTCGAGCCGGCGGAGGCAGAGCATCCCGCCGCCTTCGCCCATCATGGTGCCGTCGGCGCTGGCCGCGAACGGACGACAGTGCCCCGACGCCGACATCGCGGGCGTCTTGCTGAAGCACATGTACATGAAGATCGTGTTCAGCGCGTCGACGCCGCCGGTCAGCACCCGGTCGCTCGTGCCGAGCTGAAGCTCGCCGAGGCCCATGTGCAGCGCCGCGAGGGAACTCGCGCACGCCGCGTCCGTCACGCAATTGGTGCCGCCGAGGTTGAAGCGGTTGGCGACGCGTCCGGCGACGACGTTGCCCAGGCAACCCGGGAAGGTGTTTTCGTTCCAATCCGGGAACAGCGCCGCGATGCGCTTCGTCGCCTCCTCGACCTGCGGCTCCGGAATACCGGCCCGCCGCATGCCCTCGATCCACATCGGGCGCGACAGCAGGCCCGACATCGAGCTGATCATCTCGGTGGCCGACGCGACGCCGAGAATGACGCTGGTCGTGTCGAGGTGGAGCTTCGCAATCTGCCCGCCGGAGCAGTCGTCGAGCACCTGGCGCGCGAGCAGCAGTGCGAGCAGTTGCGCGATGTCGGTGGCCGGCAGGACGTTGGGCGGGAGACCGTAGGCGACGGGGTCGAACGTGACTTCGGAAAGGAATGCGCCGTGCTTCGAATACGTCTTCCCGGGGGCCTTAGGATCGGCGTCGAAGTAATCCTCGATGAGCCAATGCGTCGACGGAATCTCCTGCATGCAGTCGCGGCCACTGAGGATCAGTCGCCAGAATTCATCGACGTTGCGCGCCTGCGGAAAGAGCGCGCTCAGGCCGGTGATGGCGATGGGCCGGAAGGGAACGGGAGAGATGGCGGCGGAAACGGCGTTCAAGGCGGAGGCCTCAGGAGAGTTGAAGCGGACGCGGACGGAATTCGTAGGCGGAGGCGGGAACAGTGACCCCGAAGCTTCGGAGCTGTGCGGCCCGGGTCACGACGGCGGCGCCTTCCATGAGATTAAGCGCGATCTGTGCCACGGTGCGGGCGGCAGGCGGGGCGAGGAAACTGCCGGCGACCCACTGGTTGAAGCTGCCGATCGCGGGGCCGCACCAGATCTGATAATCGACGCGCCGGCTGGCGTCGCCGACGATGGGCCAGTGGCTCGAGCTGCCTAGGTACCAGCGGAACACGAGCGCGAGACGATGCCGCGGGTTGCGCTCGGCTTCGGCGAGTTCGCGCGGGTCGCGCGCGGTGAAGAATTTCACGCACTCCGCCCAGATCTCGGCCAACGGCCGGCGGAAGATATCCTTTTCGATCTTGGCGCGCTCGGCCGCCGGAATGTCCTCGATCGTCGGATACGTCTGGTAGAGTTCGTAGAGCCTGGTCGCGCGTTGGGCGAAGAACGTGCCCTTGCGCAGCACCTGGACCTTCACGCCCAGTTCAAACATGTCGGCGGAAGGCGCCATCGTGCAGTCCGCGAGCCCCGCCTCGGCGAGCAGCGCCTTGGCCTCGGCCGAAATGCCCGCTTCGACGGCCGATTGGTTGATCGAGCCGGTCACGACATAAGCCGCCCCCATCTGAAACGCCGCGGCCACCGCCGCCGGGGTGCCAAGTCCGCCCGCCGCTCCCACCCGGGGCACGCGGTGGTAGCCGTAGTCACGGGCGAGATTTAGCGCGAGTTGCTGGATCACCGGAAACAGCGAGGACAGGGGACGATTGTCGGTATGACCGCCCGAGTCTGCCTCGACCGTGATATCTTCCGCGACTGGCAGTCCGGCGCCGAGCGCCGCTTCCTCCGGCGTGAGCTGTCCGGCGGCTACCAGAGCCTGCAACATCTCTTCCGGGGCCGGCGCCAGGAACTGGCGTGCGACCTCGGGCCGGGAGATCTTGGCGAAAACGTGATGGGCCCGGGTAACGGTGCCGTCGGCATTCCTCGCCAGCCCGGTGTACGCGTAGCGCACGACCGTGGGTTGGAGCGCCATGAAGGCCGACGCGCACACGCGACGGACGCCGCGGCGCAGGAAAAGGTCAACGAGGGCCGACTCCGTGTCCGGCTCGTTGGGCGAGTGGATGAGATTGCAGCCCCACGGCTCGCCGCCTGCCAGTTCGCGCCCGATTTCCTCCAACGCGGCGGCGACCCGCGGCACGCTCAAGCCGCCGGCGCCGAAGAAACCGATGACGCCCGCCCGCGCCCCCTCGATGACGAGCTGCGTCGACGCGATCCCGCGCGCCATTTCGCCGACGACATAGGCAAAGCGGGTGCCGTGCGCCTCCGTGAAGGTGCGGCCGCCGAGCCATTCCGGATAGAGCGGAGGAAGGTGACCAATAACCTCGGACTCCGTTTCGGCAGGGTCGTCGGCAAAGACGGCGCCGATTTCGTTGCGGGCCGGATCAAACTGCAGGCGAACCGGCCGCCGGACCTGGCGGGCGACGTCACCCGGATAGGCGTTCACCCCGCGATGAACGTCGTCGTCGCAGCCGGGGCGGAAGGAATGATCAAGGGCGGAAAAAGGCAAAATCGCGGATCACGTTGAATTCCGAAAAGCGGTAAGCAAGCGGAATGCGGTGCGGGTATCGCGGCCGGCGCAAATCCGGGGAGATAGGGAGGCTTTTTGCTGATCGGGAGGGACCTTGGGAGTGCAGGGCTCCTGCCCGGCCGTGAGTCGCAGCGATGCCGGGCTGGAGCCCGGCGCT
>JBEIHL010000281.1:0-5372 GCA_040381375.1 Opitutaceae bacterium | reverse complement strand
GCTGTTCAGCACATTCCCGACATTGTGCAGCACGCTCGTTGCGACCTCCGCCATGCCCGCCTCCCGCGACGCATCGAGCAACTGCCGATGCAGGCGACGGAGTTCGTCCTCCGCCTGCTTTCGCTCCGAAATGTTTTCGCGGGCAATAACCACCCTGCGGTTGTCCTCTGGACCGAAGCGGGTGACGCGCACCAGAAACCAGCGGTTCTCGTCCGGACCGGGGCATGGGTACTCGCGGCCGAACTCCTCGACTTCACCGCTGAGCACGGACCGGATGCCGGCTGCGACCGTCGCGGAGTCATTCACCCCTTTGACCGCCATCTGATCGCAGACCTGCAGAAAATTGGCCCCGAGCCCCAAGCCGCTGGACGCGGCGGCATTTCGCCGGGCAAAGCGCATCCACGCGGCGTTTACAGCCACGATGACGCCCGCACCGTCCAGAATGGCGATTTCGGCCGTCAGGGCATCGAGGGTCGACTGGAGAAACCGTTCCGAATGCTCGAGAGCCTGCTCGGAGCGGCGCCGATCCGTGATCTCGGCCTCCAGCTCACGCGTCCGCCGGCGCAGTTCCAGTTGCGCGATCACGCGACGACTCAGGATGCGCAGCGCCTCGCGCTGCTCTTCGCTCAGCCGCTGCGGGGTCTGGTCGATCACGCACAGGGCGCCGAGCGCGTGCCCATCGGGGGTGACGAGCGGCGCACCGGCGTAGAAGCGAATCCCGTCTTGCTCCTTCACGAACGGGTTTTGGGAAAAACGTAGGTCGGCCCTCGCATCGCTGATTTCCATGATGCGATCCGGGGCCAGCACGACATGAGAACAGAAGGCCAGCTCGCGCGCGGTCCCGCCGAAGCGCTGGCCGACGCGGGACTTGATCCACTGACGCTCGTCGTCGACCAGGGAGAGCATCGCGAAGGGTGTCCGGCAGACCTGCGCCGCCAGCACGACGATGTCGTCGAAGGCCTGCTCCGGAGGCGTGTCCAAAATCTCGTACCGCCGCAAAGCGGCTAAGCGCTGCGGTTCGGTGGCAGGTCGCGGGGTTGTCATGCGGTTTGGGAGGGGCCTGCGCCCCGTTGATGGGACGGACGCCCCACGTTACAAAAGGCCCGGAGCACCTCCGTCATGGCGCCCCGCCCACGAATTATTCTAAGGGCCTCGAGATGGTCCCGCATCGAAACGACCTCGCACGCGGTCTTGGGAGCCACGACGTACGAACTCCGGTGTCGGCCCCGCCGCCCCCGCGGCGGTCCGGAGCGAAGTCCAGCCCGGCGCTGCATCCCGTCTGCGATTTTTCCATCGGGGTTGGTTTGCATGGTATTCGTTCCGTCGGTTGGCGGCAGGTGCTGAAGCCGGGCGTATGCGCCGCGGAGCCGGAGTGGACTGCGTGGGCCGGCCAGGAAACCCCTCGCAGATCAACGGTCAGAATTGACCGTGGACGAGATAGTTATCGGACCACGCACCGAAGCGCTGACGTGGGATGATGCCACCGCTTCATGTCGGGGTTTGTCCGACAAGAAACGAAGCTACCGCACCAATCCGTGCTGCATCCCGTAGCGCATGACCTCGGCGTTCGAGTGCATGCCCATCTTCGTCAGGAGGCGGGTGCGATACGTGCTCACCGTCTTTACGCTCAAAGAAAGCTGGGCGGCGATTTCACCCACGCTCCGACCCGCTGAGATCGAGAGCAGGATCTGCATCTCCCGGGAAGAAAGCTGTTCATGCGGGTGTGAGCCCACTCCCTCGGTCACGGATTCAGCGAGCCGCTCGGCCAATGCCGCGGAAACATAGCGTCCGCCCGCGAGGACCTTCTTGATCGCGATCGCCAATTGATCCGCCGCTGCCGTTTTCGAGCAAAAACCCGAGGCTCCCTGCCGCAGCGCTTGCACCCCAATCTCCTGTTCGGCAAGTCCGCTGACGATCAGCACCGGCAGCCGGGGATCCGCCAGTTTTAAATCCTTCAGCAAGTCCAGTCCGCTGCGGTCTGGCAGATCAAGGTCAAGAATGACGATGTCCCAGCGCTCACTCAGCACCGTGCCCATCATCTCCCGGGCTGAGCCGGCCTCGCCCACCACGGCGGCGGGAAAGGCGTTCCGCACCAACTGCCGCACGCCCGCCCGCATCATCGGGTGATCGTCCACCAGCAGGAGTCGCAGCGGAGGGTCGGCGTTCATCGGACGGAAAAGGGAAAGGGAGGTTTGGAATCGGGTTTCCCGAGCGCTTGGGCAAGAACCTTGAGCAACGCTTCGGCGGTGTAAGGCTTGGACACGAAGTGTTGCCCGCCAGCGCCCAACGCCTTCGTGACGTCGCCATTGCTGACGTGACCGCTGGAGCAGACAATCTTGACCTCCGGGTTTATCGATCGCAGCGCGACGATCGCTGCCGGCCCGTCCATGATGGGCATCGCCATATCGATGAGGACGACGGCGACGTCAGGGCGGTGACGCGCATAGAGCGCCACGGCCTCGGCACCATTACTGGCTAGAATGACCCGATAACCAAAGCGCTCGAGCGTCTTGCGGGTGACATACCGCACACTCTCTTCATCGTCCGCCAATAGCACCAGCTCACCGTTGCCTTGCGGCAGTCGCTTGTTTTCGGCCGCCGCCGCTTCGGCCGGTCCCGCGGCGGAACCAACCGGCAGATAGACGGAAAACTTCGAGCCCTTGCCAGGCACGCTGTGGACATCGATGAATCCGCCGTGACCCTTGACGATGGTGAGCACGGTGGCCAACCCGAGGCCCGTTCCCTTGCCGACCTCCTTGGTGGTGAAAAAGGGATCGAAAATGCGCTCTCGTATTTCAGGCGGGATGCCGGAGCCGGTGTCCTCGACCTGCATCACCACGAATGGCCCGACCTTCGCGTCGGGATTTACGCTCATATTGGCGTCATCGATGACGATGTTCTCCAAGGCCAGCGTCAACCGGCCGCCAACCGGCATCGCGTCGCGGGCGTTGACGAATAGATTCATCAGCACCTGGTGAACTTGGGTCGCGTCGGCCCTGACCGTCCACAGGTCGCGGGCGGACGTGAGCCGGAAATCGATGTTCTTGGGAAACGTGTCCCGGATGATCTGCTGCAGGTCGCGCGCGATATGCCGCAGATCCAGCTCCACGAAATCTCCTTCCATGCCGCGGGCAAAGGAAAGAACCTGCCGGACAAGCTCCGCGCCGTGCTGGGCGCTTTTCTCGATGCTGCGCAGGAGATCGAGCCGTTCCGGATTCGCCTCGTCGATCCGGAAAAGGTCGATGGAGATCAGGATCGGCGCGAGGACGTTGTTGAGATCGTGCGCGATGCCGCCAGCCAAGGTGCCGATGCTCTCCAACCGCTGCGCCCGCAGGAACTGGGCCTCGAGTTTCTTCTTCTCAGTGACGTCCGTGCTGATGACGAAAATCGACTTCGGCTGCCCGCTCTCGTCACGCACCAAAGTCCAGCTCGAGGCGACGGTCAGCTTTCGGCCAGTGCGGGTATAATGATCGAGTTCGCCGTTCCATTCGCCTTCCTTCAGGGTTGCGGCTGTGGCCGCCAGAAACGCCTTCGGGTCCCGGTATAGAAGCTCGGTCACGACGCGACCGACCGCCTCAGCGACGGGCCAACCGTAAAGCCGTTCGGCGCTCTTGTTCCAATACGTGACCCGATGCTCTAGGTCGCGCACCGTGATCGCGTCCTTTGCCTTGTCCAGCAGCGCGGCCTGTTCGAGCAACGTCTCCGCCTCCCGCTTGCGCCGGGTGATGTCGCGCTTGATCGCGATGAAATGCGTCACCCGCCCGTTGGCGCCTCGAATCGGATTGATGGCGATTTCTTCGGTTACCAGCCCCCCATCGCGACGACGGTTGATGATCTCACTGGACCAGACTTCGCCCGCCAGGATGGTTTTCCACATCGACCGGTAGAAGGCCTGGTCCTGCCGACCGGACTTAATCAGCGATCCCGGAGTATGGCCGACGCACTCCTCCCGGGTATAGCCATAGCGCTCCGCGAAGGCGGGATTTACCCACTGCAGCAGGCCCGCCCGATTCGTGACGGAGATGCTGTCGGAAGCTGCCTCCAATGCCGCCTGCTGCAGGCGAAGTTGCTCGCTGTCGAGGCGCCGTCTCGTGATGTCCCGAAAAATGAACGCCATCCCGTCCTCGGACGGGTACATCCGCACTTCGACCCAGGTGGCAGGAGGAACGAAGTATTCCTCGAGGCTCACCGGGATTTTCTTCACTTCCGCCCGGCGAAATTCCCGTTCGAACAAGCCATCGGCCGCCGCGGGAACGAAGTCCCTCATGTCCCTCCCAAGCATATCGGCGCGGGATCTTCCCAGCAAACTTACGGCTTTGGCATTGATGTAGGTGAAACGCCTGTCGCGATCCACGGTGAAGAACGCTTCCGTCAGACTCTCCAAGGTCGTCGTCAGGCGCCGCGCCAGTCGAGACGCCACCTGCTCCAGCCGCTTGGTTTCGTGGATATCAATGGCAGTGCCGTACCACTTGATCAGACGGCCCGAGCCGTCCCGCTCCGGTTGAGCCTGCACCCGGAACCAGCGGTAGGTCCCATCCGCGCCACGCCGTAGCCGGTACTCGATTTCGTAGGGCATTTCCGATTGCACGCACTGGGTCCAGATCCGCAGGCATTCCGCCAAGTCATCGGGATGCAGGCAGGGCTGCCAGCGCGTCGCCACCGGGGCCTCGGCGGTCGTGCCCGTGTAATTAAAGAATTGAGCGTTGCTGTAATCCACCGTGCCGTCCGGTTCAGCCGTCCACACGATGAAGGGGAGCGAATCGGCCAGGACTCGGAACCGCCGCTGCATCTCGATCAGGGATTGCTCGGCTAGTTTTCGCTCGCTGACGTCCTGAAACGCGCCCTGAACGAGCCGGATGACTCCCTGGGGATCGCGTACCGCTTCGCCGGTCACCCTTACCCACCGTTGCCGACCGAGCGCAGTGCAGAAGCCAGCTTCGAACATGTAGGACGTACCGTCGCGCATACACGCGTCAAACGCGGAGCGCGCCGCCGCGCGATCCTCCGCCACGAAGTATCCGAAAAGGTCCATGAAATCCGGATGCACGTCCATACTCAGTTCAAAGATTTCCCGAACCGAGTCCGACCATCGGTAGGTCATAGCCGGTAGGTCCACGCTCCACATCCCGATTTTTCCCATGCGGAAGGCGATGCGCTGAAACGCTTCGTTGTCGCGCAAGGACTCTTCCGCCCACAGTCGTTTGGAAACGTCTTGTGCCAGAACCAGCACCGCGGGGCGACCGCCGTAATGGATCGGATGTTCGAAAACTTCCGCCCGGAAGAGGGTACCGCCCTTAGTTCGATGGCGCCAGATACCGACAGGATTGGTTTCCGGGCTTATCCCTCGCACCACGTCCACGACGGCGGCCGTG
>JBEIHL010000280.1:0-5372 GCA_040381375.1 Opitutaceae bacterium | reverse complement strand
CCGCCGGGATCTGCGTCGGCGCAAACTCCTTGGGGATCGGGTGGCGGCCGATGTCGTCGCGATGAAAGGAGATGTCGACCGTGCCGGCGCGGCACCGCAGGCGCTCCGCGAGCCGGCGGGCCAGTTCCATGCCGCCGTTGGCGATGCCGAGCAGGAGGAGACCGGAGGGATCCGGGTGCCGGGCGGAAATGGCATCAGCCAGCCGCGTGATTGCAGCGTGAATCTCTCCGGGACCAATGGTCTTTGATGCGGCCACCGGTCTGGTTGTGACGGCTGGTCCGGGTCGTGGGAAGAAATTTATGAGTCCCGGAAAAACGAAAACCCCCGGCGCCTGGCGGCACCGGGGGTTGGCTTCAGATTCCGATCCGCGCTGGCGGCAGCGGATTGAATGACGAGCGGTCGTTTACGGGACTTCGTAGATTTCCACCAGCGCTTCGCCGGTGGCGGTGCCGCTGCCGGCGGTGATCTGCATCGTGTAGCTGCCCGGGTCGAGCAGCGCGAGGGTCGAGGCGTCGGCCGAGCCACCGTTGAGCGGGAACGCGCCCACGAATTCGCGGGCCTGCAGCATTTCCGAGATGAAGTCGGCGCTGTTCCAATCGTCGTTGGCGAGGACCGAGCGCTGGTTGCCGTCGAAGATCTCGAGCTTCGGGTCACCGATCGTGTTCGAGACGCCGAACGCCCCCAGTTGCGGGCCGATGCCGCGCGTGAGCAGCGTGCGCTTGCCCTGGCCCGCCACGTTGAGGCCGAGGATCAGCGTGCTGTCGCCGCTGCCGGTGGGGCCGCGGACGGAGACGTTGGTGAACTTGCTGCCGCCGGTGACGTTGCCGGCGTCATAGACCTCGAACAACACGATGCCGCCCTGACCGTTGTTGCTGAAGACATGGATCGAGTAGCTCTTGTTGGCGTCGAGTTCCAGGACCGCCGCCGCGTCACGGCTGCCCGCGGGCAGGCCGAACGCGCCCACGCCGCCGAAGACCGGGGAAATGGCACCGTCCCAGTCGTTGTTCTCGGATATCTTGGTCTGACCATCGTACACCTCGAACTTCGGGTCGGCCATCGTGCCGCCGACGCCGAACGCCGAGAGGCCTGGGCCGATGGCGCGGATCAGAACGCGCTTCTTGCCCGAACCCGAGATGAAGAAGGCGGGAATCACCTTGTCGCTGCCGCCGATGGCAATGCGGCCCGACAGGTTGCTGAGCCGCGAGGCGTTGGGATTGAGCGTGACCGTGGCCGCGCTGGACGTGACCGTGGAGCCGCCGCCCGTGATGCGGACGCTGTACTGACCGGCGTCGTTGGCATTGACGTTCTGGCGCAGGATGATCGGCCCGTTTTCGCCGGCGAGGACGCCGCCGTTGCGCAGCCACTGGTAGGTCATACCGGTTCCGACCGCGGAGGTTGCGAGGGCGAAAGTGCCGCCCGGGGAGACGATCTTGTCGAAGGGCTGGAGCACGATCTGCGGCGCGGTGGCCGTGGCCGGGACAGTGAGCGAGCCGGCGGTGAACGTCTGCGTGCCGCCCGGGCTCGTGACGCGCACCGTGTAGTTGCCAGCGGCCGCGGCGGTGACCGTGTTGAGCACGTAGGGATTCGCGGTGGCGCCGGCGATCGCGAGGCCGTTCAAGAACCACTGGTAGGTGAACGGACCGGTGCCGGTGACCGAGATCGGCAGCACGAAGCGTCCGCCCGGAATCACGTTGAGGCTGGCGGGAATGTAGCCGGTGGGCAGCGTCGGCGCGACCGCATTGCCGCCCGCGAAGGCCGTGCCGGTGGTGCCGGCGAACGAGAAACTGCCGCCCCACGATCCCCAAGACGAGGTGGTCACGCCGTTGCGGGTGGAGCTGGGATAGCTGCCCTGTCCGGGCAGAATCGTGACCGTGACGGTCTTGGTTTCGCCGATCGCAATCACGCCGGCATGCACAGCGGCCCGGGCGACGGTCGAGTCATCGGTGTAGACATCGGTGCCCCAGACCGCGCCGGAGTTGGAGCCGGTGAGGGTGAATTCAAACGACTGCCCGACCCGGTTGCGGTAGCCGGTCAGGTTGACCGGAGCGGCGATGACGTTCGGCGGCAGCACGGCGACCGTGTTGACGCCGGTGGCGGCGGTGCCGACCGAGCCGCCGGTGCTGAGCGTGGTGACTTCCGCGGCGGTGAGCGCGCGGTTGTAGATGCGCACTTCGTCGAGATCGCCCTGGAAGAGATCGAGCCCGTTGTCGGAGCCGGCGATCATCATCATGGCGGAACCGAACGCCGTGAGGGCGCGGCCGGTGTTCACGGTCGAATCGAGCTGGCCATCGCGGTAGATGCGCAGCGTGCCGCCTTCAAATGTCATGGTCACGTGAGTCCACACGTTGTTGTCGAGCCGCCCGGTGCCGTTCTGCTGCTGCGCAATCTGCGTGTTGGCGAGGAAGGCGACGCGGCGCGAGGCCGTCAGGCCGTCGAGGAACATGCCGTAGTAGTGTGCCGACTGGCCGGGGAAGCCGATGGCGACGAGCCGGGGATTCCAGTTGCCCGGGCCGGTCGGGCGCACGAATGCCGAGATCGTCATGGCGCTCGCGCTGAAGGTATTGTTCACGAGCGCGCGCAGCCGTACGCCGTTCGTACGGAGGGCACCGGCGCCAGCGCGGCCGTCGACGCGTGTGACCGTGCCGCCGACGGGAGACAGCGTGAAACCGCGACCGGAGTCGTCGCGCAGGAGATTGGCCGCGTCATTGAAGGAGTAATACGCCAGCAGTTCGCCGCCGGTCGCGCCGCCGCCGCCGCCGCCACCCCCACCGCCGCCACCCCCGCCACTGCCGCCGGAGGAGGTGAAGGAGGAACTCGGGTTCAGTCGGAACTGGGTCGTGCCGTTGCCCAGCAGGTCGCCGTAGGCGGAGCTCAGCTGATTGTTGGCAATGGTCGCGGTGCGAATGCCGAGGGCGGCGAATCCGGCCGAACCGGTGCTGAACGTCACCGCGCCCGAAGCCGAGACCGTGCCGGTCATGCCCGCGAGGTTGATCGTGCCGTCGGCGGCGACCGTCGCGACGTACGCGCCGGCCCCCGACTCGATCGTGCCGACGACCGGGACGGTCACGCGGGTGTTGATGGTTCCGATGTACGTGCCGGCAAACTGGGCCTGGGCGTGCAGGTCGGGGTGGAGGCAGAGTGAAACGGCGCACACGGCGCCGGCGGCGAGAAGACTTCGGACTTGGGAATAAGCGTGCATGAGGCGGTAGCGAAAGGTTCGACGGGCGAGTCTAGCGATTTTTCTGCGATCCGGGGATACGCATAGATGCGTAGCTCCCGATTCTTTACCGAGGTGCACGCCCTAAGTGATTTGTTCGGGGGACGGCGGAGGGGGGCATGCTTGATCTCGCTGCTTTTGAGGCCGGGCTGGAGCCCGGCGCTCCCAAGGGCGGCATAGGTGGCGCTTCGAAGCGTACCGCGGCCGAGGCGGGTCAGCGGGCCGGTACGAGAATCTCTTCGAGGGCGCGGCCGTCGACGGTACCGAGGTCGAGTCCGAGGAGTCGCGCGATGGTGGGGGCGACGTCGATGTTGCGCACGCGTTCCACCCGGGTGCCCGGCCGGATGCCGGCGCCGCTGGCCACAAACAGTCCGTCGAGTTCGTGGTCCGTATTCGGGTAGCCATGGGAGCCGCCATAGTTGACCGACGGCCCGCTGGTGGCGTCGCCGGTGACGGCGGCGGAGAAGGAGTAGCCGGCTTTCGGATACAGGATCAGCTCGCCCATGCCCTGATTCTCGTCGGGCGTGGGCATCCCGAGCGAATGGGCGCCTTCGCGGGCGTCGAGCACGCGCTCGACCCCGTCCGCCGTGGCAAACAACTGCTTCAAGCGCGGCAGTAATTCGGCTCTCCGCGCCGGATCGAGAATGTACACGAACGCGATTCCACCCTGCGTCATCGTGTAGGCGTCGCACTGCGTGACGGTCGGCCCGGCGGCTTTCACCAGCCCGGCGTGCTTGAGGACGACGTTCGGATAGGCGAACTGCGTGACCTTCTTGAACCCGTGATCGGTGGTGATGATGAAGGTCGTCTTCGCGCGCAGCCCGGCTTCGTCGACGGCGCGGACGAGATCGCCGAGCAGCCGGTCCGCGTAGGCGAGGGCGGTGTAGCCGGGATCGGTGTCGGGGCCGTAACGATGGTGAATGCCGTCCGTGTTGAGCGTGTGATACAGGAGCAGGTTCGGCTTGTGCTGCTTGAGCATGTAGATCGCCGCGCGGGTCCAGATGTTGTCCCGCCAGAGCGTCGTTTTGCGCCCGCCACCGGGCTGCATCGCGCGCAGGTCCTCGGCTGTAAGCAGGCCGGCGGCGATCATTTCCTTTTCCACCGGGCCGTCCGGATTGGGAACTTCCCCAAAACTCCAGGTGATCGTGCCCGGCCGCGTCACCGCGACCCAATCGGATTCCGCCGTGGTCAGCCCGGCGGCGTGGGCGCGGTCGTAAACCGTCGGGACGCGCACCAACCGGTTCTTGTCGACCCACGGCTCGATCTTCGGAGGTTTGCCGGGCCCCTGGCTAACGAGGAGGCCGTTGAAAAGGACACCGTGCTTCTGCGGCGTGACGCCTGTCACGAGCGTGGTGTGGGTCGGCCAGGTGATGGACGGATTGGATACGGTCATCGCATCCGCGGAGGCGCCGACGGCGGCCAGTTGACGCAGGACGGGCAGCGGCATCATCGGGTCGCGCCAGTGCCGGGCGGGGAAACCGTCGATCGTGACGAGGATCACGTGGCGGTCCTGATGGGCCGCGAAAAGCGGCGAGGCGACGAGGCAGGCGACGAGAAGGAGCAGCAGCGCACGCATGGCGCGTGCGATCACGGGACAATTCTCCCGTGAAGCAGAGTGCAAAGCGGGTCGGGTCGAAGCGCGCCGGCTGCCCACTCAGCGCGAGAGCCGGTTGGCGATCTCGTGGTGGAGCTGGTTGAGTTCCGCCTGCAGGTGATCCGGCAGGTGGGTGCCCGTGTTTTGCAGCAACTGGAGGGCGCCCTTGGCGTCGCCCGCGGCCAAGAGTTCGCGCGCAAGATGGAACAGCGCTTCCGCCGCCGGTGCGCCGGCGAGGCCGCTGAAATTCGAATCGCCCCGCGCGTTCCCGATGCGCGGCATGCCCGCCATGCGCAGGGGGCCGAGGGCGGCGGCGCTGCGATAGTGGGCGATCGCCTCCTGCTTCCGGCCCGTGGCGGCGAGCAGCTTGCCGGCGCGGAGATGCGCTTCGGCCACGAGCGTGGCGGCGTTGTCCGGCTGGATTACAATGGCGCCCTTGGCCGGCTTCTGATCCGGCCACAGCGCCGTGAACATCTGCCGCGACTCGAACCCGGCCTTCATGCGGCCGGCGAAACCGAGCACATTGCGATACTGGGTCAGCGCCTCCGCGGAACGGGACTG
>JBEIHL010000279.1:0-5375 GCA_040381375.1 Opitutaceae bacterium | reverse complement strand
CGGCGCTACCCCACCCCACCATGAGAAGGTTCGTCCTGATCGCCGCGCTGCTCGCGCTTTCCCTGCTCCGTGCCGCCGATTCGAAGCCCGCCAGCGGCGTGCTCGAAGGCCGGGTCTTCAACCGCGCCACGGGCGCCAACCTCGAGCTCGCCCGCGTCACCGTCGAGGGCACGGCGCTCGAGGCGTTCACCGATGCCGACGGCCAGTTCCGCCTCGGCGGCGTGCCCGCGGGCGCGCAACGCGTGCGTGTCTTCTACACCGGCCTCGGCACGTCGACGCATCCGGTCACCGTGACCGCGGGCGCGGCCGTCACGCACGAATTCGCCCTCGCCGCCCCGGGCGGCCCAGGTGCCGCGTCCGCGGCCGGCGGACCGATCAAACTGGCCGAGTTTGTCGTCGGCGACTCGCGCGAGATGAGCGGCACCGCCATCGCGATCAACGAGCAGCGCTTCGCGCCCAACATGAAGAATGTCGTCTCGGTGGATGAGTTCGGCGACTCGCCCGACGGCAACGTCGCCGAGTTCCTGAAATTCCTTCCCGGCGTCACGATGAACAGCGCGCGCGAAATCTCCCTCGACGGCGTGCCGTCGGCCTACGTGCCCGTCACGATCGGCGGCTTCAGCGTCGCGAGTCCGATCGGCAACGGTGGCGACGGCGGCACGGGCCGCAGCAACTCGATGGACGTCTTCACGACGAGCAATCTTTCGCGCATCGAGGTGTCGTTCTCGCCCACGCCCGAGTCCGAGGGCGCGGCGCTCGCCGGTTCCGTGAACCTCGTGCCCCGGAGCGCATTCGAGCGCACGCGCCCGGTGTTCAACGCCAGCGCGTTCGTCTCGCTGCTCAACAACGGGCGCGACATTCACCGCGACTCGCCGTTCCGTAAGGTCCACCCGGGCCTCGATTTTTCCTGGGTCGTGCCCGTGAACAAGCGCTTTGGCTTCACGCTTTCCGGCGGCGGCTCCGTGCGCATGACCGATACGCCCGTGATCCAGAACGTCTGGCGCGGCGGCGGCACCGCGACTAACGGCGCCGCGTATCTCCACACGCCCATCGGCCAGCCGTACCTCTCCTCGCACGTCGCGCAGGCCACCGGCCGCAAGGCCGCGCGCGATTCGCTCGCCGCCACCTTCGACTTCAAGCTCACGCCGCGGGACCGCCTCGCCCTCGGCCTGCAGTACTCGTCGTTCGATGTCGTGCTCGATCACGTCACGCTCACGTGGGACGTCGGCCGCGTGCTCGCCGGCCAGTTCTCGACCACCACGGTGCACGGCGCCGCGGGCCAGGGCTTCGTGCAGCTCGGGACCACGAGCAGTCTCCGGGAAAACTGGAGCTACCTGCCCTCGCTCACCTGGCGCCACGACGGCCCCGGGTGGAAGTCCGAGGCGGGTGTCGCCTACGCGCGGGCGATCAATCGCACGCGCAATATCCAGGACGGCCTCTTCGGCACCACCACGTCGCGCCGCGGCAACGTGACCGTGTCGTTCGAGGACGTCGGCTACCAGCGCCCCGGCCGCATCACCGTGGCCGACGGCACGACCGGCCAGATCATCGATCCGTTCTCGGTCGGCAACTACGTCGTCACCGCCGCGAATGGCTCGATGCGAGCCACGGACGACACCCGCCGCAGTCTCTACGCGAATGCCCGCCGCGATTTCTCGTGGCCCGTGCCCTTCGCCCTCAAGGCCGGCGTCGACGTGCGGCAAGTCGAGCGTGACGGCCGCGGCTTCGGCGCCGCGTACACCTACCTCGGTCCCAACGGCGTCGCGAGCACCACGACCGCGGGCAGCGACGATCTCGCGTTGCCGTTCGCCAACCCGACGCACGGCCGGCGCATCTTCGTGAACGGCTTCCCGCGCATCCACGGCATCTCGAGCGGCGCGCTGGCCGACCACTTCCGGGCCAACCCCGCGCAGTTCGGCGCGCCCAACGCCAACACGCTCTACCGCTCCGAGGTCAGCCTGTCCAATATCGCGGAGGAAATCGTCTCCTCCGGCTACCTCCGCGGCGACCTCACGCTGTTCAAGAACCGCCTCAAGCTCGTCGGCGGCGTGCGCGCCGAGCAGACCAACATCGACGCCGCCGGCCCGCTCAACGATCCCACGCGCAATTTCCGGCGCGACGCCCAGGGCCGCGTCATCGACGGCAACCCCGCACAGGCCGGCGTCCAGCCGGTGCTGATCGTGCCGGCGACGGACGCGCTCGGCGTCTCGCAATTGACCTACCTTGACCGCGGCGGCCGCGCCGAGAAGGAATACCTCCGCCTGTTCCCGAGCCTCAACGCGAGCTACAACGTCCGCGAGAACCTGATCGCGCGCGCCGCGATCTACACCTCGATCGGCCGGCCCGATTTCAACCAGTATTCTGGCGGCGTCACGCTGCCCGACACCGAGCTGCCGCCGTCCAACGCCAACCGGACCACCGTCAACAACACCGGCATCAAGCCCTGGCGCGCGCGCACGGTGAACGTGCGCCTCGAGTATTATTTCGAGGGCCTGGGCCAGCTCTCCGTCGGCGCGTTCCGGCGCGAGTTCCAAGACTTCTTCGCCGCCGATGTCTTCCGTCCCGACGCCGCGTTCCTCGCCAACTACGGCCTCGATCCCGAGATCTACGGCGACTTCGACGTCGCGACGCAGCGCAACCTCACGTCCCGCGTGCGCATGCAGGGCGTGACGGCGAACTACAAGCAGGCGCTCACGTTCCTGCCGCACTGGGCGCGCGGCTTGCAGGTTTTCGGCAACCTGAGTGCGCAACGGGCGCTCGGCGACGCCACGGCCAACTTCGCCGGCTTCATTCCCCGCAGCGCGAGCTGGGGCGCCAGTCTCACCCGCGAACGGATCACGGTGCATCTCAACTGGAATCACCGCAGCCGCGCCCGCCGCGGCGCCGTCGCCGCCGGCAGCAGCATCGAGCCCGGCACCTACCAATGGGGCAACACGCGGCGCGTGACCGATCTGATCGTCGAGTATCGGTTTTGGAAGCGCGTCGCCGTGTTCGCCAACCTGCGCAACCTTACTCACACGTACGATGAGCTCGAGATCGCCGGCCCCAGCACGCCGGTCGTCGCGCGCCTCCGTCAGGACGTCGCCGACTTCGGGTCGCTTTGGACGATGGGCGTGAAGGGGACGTTCTGATCCGGCCCCTGAACCCTTGGGTGACGTTGCGGGGGGGGCCGGCCCCAAACCAGACTCGCGCAAAGACGCGGAGGCGCAGAGAAGACCCGCCAGCCAGTCTTCTCCGCGCCTCCGCGTCTCTGCGCGAGTCCGGTTTGAAGGCCTGGGCGATGACCGGCATTGGCAACCGGTCGCACTTTCCTCACGCTCTTCCCATGCGCATCCGTCCCTTCCTGCTGCTCCTACTCGCGGTCCTTCTTGCCGCGCTGCGCGCGCCCGCCGCCGACCGGCCGAACATCGTCCTCGTGATGGCCGACGACCAGGGCTGGGGCGACATGGCTTACTACGGACACCCGCATCTCAAGACGCCGCATTTCGACGCCATGAGTCGCGAGGCGGTGCGCTTCGACCGCTTCTATGCCGCCGCTCCGGTCTGTTCGCCGACCCGCGCCAGCGTCATGACGGGCCGCACCCCCAACCGGAGCGCCGTCTACTCGTGGGGGCACGCGTTGCGGCCGCAGGAAACAACCATCGCCGAGGCACTCAAGCAGGCTGGCTACCGCACCGGCCATTTCGGCAAGTGGCATCTCGGCAGCGTGCAGGCCGCCAGCGCCGCCAGTCCGGGTGCGCAAGGTTTCGACGAATGGGTTTCCGCGCCAAATTTCTACGATCTCGACCCGGTCCTGAGCGACCGAGGCAAGGCCGTCCCCTTCAAGGGCGACAGCTCCGACCTCGCCGCTGAACTCGCCCTGCAATTTATCCGCCGCGCCGCGGCCGCGAAACAACCGTTCCTTGCCGTGGTCTGGTTCGGCTCGCCTCACTCCCCCTACCAGGCGCTCGAGAGCGACCAGCGCCTCTACGCCGGGCTGCCCGACAACCAGCGCAATTTCTTCGGCGAAATCACCGGCATGGATCGCGCCTTCGGCCGGCTGCGCAGCGAGCTCAAACAAATGGGCCTGAGCGAAAACACGATCCTCTGGTACTGCAGCGACAACGGTGCCCTGCCGCAGGTCGGTTCCGCCGGCAATCGCCGCGGGCTCAAGGCTTCGATCTACGAGGGCGGGCTCGCGGTCCCCGGCCTGCTCGAGTGGCCGGCCAAAATCAAACGTCCGCGCTTGATCGACGTCCCCTGTGTCACGAGCGACATCTACCCGACGCTGCTCGAAATCGCCGGGGTCAAGGTCGCGAATCAGCCGACGCTGGACGGTGTGAGCCTGCTGCCCCTGCTCGAAGGTCGCACGGCGCAGCGCCCGCAACCGATCGGTTTCTGGGACGCTCCGGTCCGCGGCATCGGCACGCCGGCCAAGCAATGGATGGATGAACTCTACGCCGACCAGCAGGCCGGTCGGGAGCCCAGCGATCCGCTGCGGCTCGCGCGCGACGCCGCCACGATCACGCCCGAGCCCACGATCGAAACGCTCGCGGGGCATGCCGCCTGGCTCGACGGCTCGTGGAAGCTGCACCGCATCGTAAACCGCGAAAGCACGGCCGTGAAGTGGGAGCTCTACGATCTCGCGAGCGATCCGAAGGAGGAAAGAAACCTCGTGGGAACCAACTCCCAGCGCACTGCCACGATGCAGCGGCAGCTCGAGGCGTGGATGCAGTCGGTCCAGCGCAGCAATCGCGGGGCGGACTACCCGTGACGGGCGCCGGCAGGACGGAGATTGGACCGCGGATGACGCGGATGCCGGAACTATTTCCAGGTGGAACGCGCTGTCCCCAGCGCGTTGCGGCGCAACCGCCGCATACCAGCGGCCAGGAGACAGGCCGCTCCACCTCGATACCAGAATCATGCGGCTCTCGATCCGCGACATCCGCGTGATTCACGGTCAATTTTGAGGGCCAGCGGCGATCGCTGCTATAGATACCGCTCGATCCACGCATACGCCTGCTCGCGAATCTCCGGGGGAAAGTCGTGCCCGGCGTCGGGATGCACAATCTGGATGAGTTCGGGCACGCCGTGCAGCCGATAGACCGGGAGCGCCGCGGCGACGATGCGCGCCGCACTCCGCCATTTGAAATTCGCGTCGCGCGACGGCGAGTTGGCGAAGAACGCCCGCGGTGCCAGCGCCCCGATCATCTCGTGAAAATCGAACGGGATCTGATCGCGGGGAAAATCGGTGATGCGCGGCATGTACCGATTCTGCGCCCAGCCCTTGCCCGGCTCCCACGGCGTCGCGGCGTACTCGAGGTACGAGTCGAAGCCGCAGCTCGACACGATCACCCGGATGCGTTCGTCGAACACGGCGGTGTAGATCGAATTGT